>JACAEL010000001.1 GCA_013388835.1 Candidatus Thorarchaeota archaeon
CGTTTCAATCCCCGCAATATGGGATCTGTTTCTGCGACTGGGCCCGCGAACAGGCCATCTGCGCGTTAGGAGTACGGATAGGTCTGCATTTCGGGACGAGTTGTGTGCATGATCATTCTGCAAGGTTATTTATAAACATCCCCACATAATAGTATTGTGCCTGAACACACAGGTCACTGATCCCAGAGGGAGGGACAGTTGTGCACACGGTGATACTGGAAGAGTTCGGGACGTTCCTAGGCAAGAAGCGCGACCGGCTAGTGGTCAAGAAGGACGGGAAGACACTTGCGGAGTTCCCGGTATCGCAGGTAGAGCGGGTGATAGTGTCTTCAGCAGGGGCATCGCTCAGCTCGGCGGCGCTCTACCTTGCTGTTGAGAATCGCGTACCCGTATCGTTCACGTACTCGGACGGGACGCCCTTTGGGTTTCTGACACCGACTGAGGGACATGGCACGGTGCTTACGAGGCGAGCCCAGTATCTTGAGGCCGGGACGGAGAAGGCTCTACATCTGGCGAAGGGGTTTGTGACGGGCAAGCTTCTGAACCAGCAGGCGCTTCTGAGTCAGTGGGCGAGGAGCCGGACGAGGACGGACGCTGAGAGCTCGGACAAGTTGTTCGAGCTAGCAGACAGGGTCAAGGTCGCGCAGACGGAGCTGGGAGGAATTGAAGGTCCGATTGATGTCCGTACGCGTGATTCGATCATGAACATAGAGGGCAGGGCGGCGAGCGCCTACTGGGAGGGTGTGGCTGCGATAGTGCCAGACGAGTTTGACTTCAGCAACCGAAACACGAGGAGTGCGAAGGACCCATTCAACATGATGCTCAACTATGGATATGGGATACTCTACTCGGAGGTGTGGTCTGCAGTCAATGCGGGCGGTCTCGACCCGTTCGCGGGCTTTCTTCATGTGGACCGACCTGGACGACCGTCGCTGGTCCTCGACCTGATAGAGGAGTTTCGTCAGCAGGCCGTCGACAGAGTGATTGTGCGTCTGACGACCAAGCAGGTGATACGCGCCGCTGAGACCGCTGAGAGCGGCGAGCTGTCAAAACAGACGAGACAGGTGCTTGCCACGGAGGTTGTGGGGCGTCTCTCCGAGCAGGTGCAGGTGCGAGACAGCAAGATAGAGCTGAAGAACGCGATAGTGCGCCAAGCATGGGCTGTGGCCAAGTTTCTGAGGGGCGAGTCTTCAAGATACGAGCCGTTCAGCCTGAGGTGGTAGAACGATGAGGTGGATAGTGGTATACGACATCACCAACGACGTTCTCCGTGGAAAGGTCAGCGAGAGGCTCAAGGACTACGGACTCGAGAGAATCCAATACAGCGCCTTTCAGGGCGAGCTGCTCAGACACGCCCTCGCCTCACTGAAGACGGACCTGCGCCGGATGCTGAACGAGGGTGAGGAGACGGACTCCGTGATCATATTCCCGCTGTGCGACTCGTGCTTCAAGACCAGGATAACGATAGGAGCAGACAAGGAGATGGAGGGAGATGCCGAAAGAGTATCCTTATTCTAGAGCGACTGATGTGGATGAGGACTATCTGACGCCCACCGATGTCAAGCAGTACATGTTCTGCCCACTCGTGACCTACTTCACTCGGGTACTCCGCCTCAGACCGATAATGGGCTCTCAACAGGAGGAGGCCAAGAAGTCACACAATCGGCTCACTGGGCTTGAGAGACGCCGTGAGTCCGTGCTGAAGGTGAAGCTGCCGTTCGGTGTCATGCAAAAGGAGTTCGACATCCCTCTGTACTCGGAGAGGCTGAGAGTCCTAGGAAGACTGGACATGCTTGTCGTGACAGACGAAGGCGAACACATCCCTGTGGAGTTCAAAGACATGACGAGCCATCGAGGTCAGGTGCTTCTCGACCACAAGTACCAGCTGGTATGTCTTGCTCTGCTCCTCGAGGATGTGAATCGGGTGATTGTGAGGCGCGGTCTGGCCCACTACATGAACGATGAGACGACTGTGCAGGTCCTACTGACTCACAGTCTCAAGAGGCGAACTGAACACATCATCAGCGCCATCAAGCAGATGGTCGAGTCGGGAGAGCGACCATCACCAAGGCCACAGTGCAGAAGGACGCTGGTCGGCTGTGGGTTTGCCGATCAGTGCAGAGACCTAGTGTGAGTACTGCTTTTTTTCCACAAAGGGGCTTGCAGTTTAATCTCACTACTGGTCCGTTGCCATCTCACGGCTGGGTGGAGCCCATTTGCCCCCATAGACGGCCTCCAGAGAGTGAGGAGCGAGGCCATGTTCTTTTATGGAGCGGAGTGTCAACAACAGACAAAGACGCATTCGGAAGACAGTGGATGGTACGTACTGTGACGAAAGAAGGTGACGACAGGTTCTTCGGACTCCTGAGATCGTTGATGTCAGTTGCAATTCGGGAAGAGTGGGGCAGCAAGTACGCCAAGTTCTCAGCGAAGCACAAGCAGTCGCTCTTCGTCCATGCAGTGAATGCGTTTTCCGTCGCCAGAAAGCTGGGCGAAATGCTGTTTGACCTTAATGAAGATGAGACTATCGTCGCATGCGTTGGCGCCTTCTTCCATGACTATCAGAAGGCCGAGCCCAAGTGGCAAGAGGCTGCCTTGAGTTTCCTGAGAAGAGAGGGCGCACCGCAGGATGGCGCGTTTGACCACGACGATGGCGGACCAGAGGCGAAGGCCAAGCTGAAGGCGTTGCTTGAGGCGGTTGAAGGCAAGCTGAACTCAGAGGGACAGAAGGAGTCGCTCGTCACAATCACGGACCGCGTCCTGAACCTAGTGGTCTATACACACGACACTGAGAACAGAGCGGCCGCAACTAGACGTAGAACCCAAGTGGGCCCGGCTGATAGGTTGGTCCCGCTGATTCGTCTGGCTGACAGCATGGCCAGCATGAAAGAACCAAAGGACATTCTCAACAGAGCACGAGACCTAGACATCCCTGCTCAGAAGAGGGTCCACTTCGAGTACCACGAGCTGTCGGTAATCAGAGGGCTTGTCAGCAGCTTCCTGAACGAGGCACTGACAGGTCTGATGAAGGAGTGTGGCTATGAGCCTCTTCTTCACTTCGGCAAGGGTGTGGCATACCTGTGCATTGGGGAGCCGAGACAAATCCCCAACTTCAGAGACCGCCTCCAGCAGTTGATCTCTGAGCAGGAGGACCGTTTTCGAGCCTCTGACATCTACAAGATGGGAATGACCAACGCGGTCATAGGACCGCTGACTCAGACTAACTGGCCCTGTCTTCAGATAGTCCAAACGGAGGACATCCCCGACATCATCCGGCACCTCTCAGCAATGCCAGCCATGAACAAGCCCGCAGAGGACGGCAAGTCAACCATGGCCAATGCCAGTGACGCGGAGAAAGAAAAGATAAGGCAATTCCTAACCAAGTGTGGTGCGGGCGAGAACAAGAGCGACGAAACCCTCGCCCTGATGATAAGCGACTTCAACCTATTCATCTACTTTGCGGACTTCCTCAGGAACTACCGGAAATACGCCGAGGCAGCTGGAAGAGGAAGCGAGTACACCAAGAAGGTCAATGCTCTTCTCTCGCAGCACTCACTGGGTTTCACATTGGAGTCGATGTCAGACGCCACGAACACAGCTGGGCTGATAAGAAAGTTAGAAGTCATCACCATACTCTGGGACCTAGACGGAGCGCGACTCCACCTGTCGAAAGACCGGCGGAAGCAGCAGGAGGACCGCTTCATCGCAATCATGAGTTCTGTATTGCGAGACTTCAGTGAAACAGCGCCAGATCTCATCCCACAAGAGGCCCTGAGTCTCTTGATGACAGACATACAACACGTACCCGTCGGAGTGATGACCAGCACCGAGATCAAAGACATCTCAGAAGAAACTGAGAAGAGGTATCTGGAGGGTAAGGACCAGAAGAAGAGGATATGCAGCTTCTGTGGGGCTGAGGGAGTCAAAGATGCACCTGCAACTCTCTTCGGTGACGGGTCGCAGAGATTCTCGAACCTCCTTCCGGCGGGATGCATGATTGGCGCGGGGAGAAAGGCACAGGTATGTGCATTGTGCCTCGTTGAGTCGACCCTCAGAGCTTTCTTCTTCCCATCTGCTCCTGCCACCACCTTCGTGGTCATTCCAGACATGTCGCTGAGCCCTGACCTTGCGCAGCAGTGGGCCGAGGGGGTAGCTGCATTCGTCCGCACTGAAACGGTCGGACTATCCCCGGCGTATGCATGGAACATGAATCGGGTATACACAGCACTTGTTCGCGGTGAAACCATTGACAATGCCACCGCACTGGCTGCAATGCTCCGCCCGACGAACCAGGCAGTTGACAAGCTCGCCAAGCATCTGCAGGCAGAATGGCAGAGTCCGAGTGACCTCGCCTACGACGTTCTGACAGCAGATGTCGAGAAGACATTCGAAGCGATTGCAGAAGGGCATCTCAGCGGCACGATAAGACTCCATCCGCAGCATACGGAGGAGTTCAAGACTCCAAGCAGGACTCAGGGCACAGCCTACCTGACGCCCAGCCACATGTTTGTCTTCTTCAGAAACCCCCTGTATCTTGACGACAAGGAATCGCCCAGTACAGTGGCAATCAGGACATACTTGCTTGCGCTCATAGTGTCCAGTGTCTTTCATGCCAGGGTGATCGTGGTGGATGGTTTCCAGCCACTCTCCAACCTGTCAATGGATGGCACTGTGCGTATCAGCGTCCCTGCGCCTGCCCAGGTGGCGCTGTCTTGCTTGGGAATCTCTGGAGAAGTCAGTCTTCACGAGGTCCGTGAAGCGCTTAGGAGGCTCTCATCAATCACGCTCATCGGAATGAGCTATGTTGAGGGACTGGGCAAGGACAGACTACTGCGCCTTGCTACAATGAATCGGGGAGCAATCCTGAGAAGGTCAGAGCTTGAAGAGTGGTCTGAGCTCTCAAAGTCGCAGAAGAGACGGCTGATTGACCTGCTCAGTGTGCTCCCTGAAGTATCAGGAGAACCATCAACATTGTGACAAGAAGGGGTAACACCATGGTCATCAGAATGGATAAGGAAGAACAGAAGTACGATATCGAACAGATAGCTGCTGCTCGGAAGAAGGCTGCTGACGCCTTGGTCGAATACCTAAAGACGTTTCGACCCGAGGACGCCGGGACAGACTCCAAGCATGCGCTCATGGGTCCTGTGGGCAAACTGCTGACAAGGCTGACGACTACAGGAGAGATAAACTGGGAAGCGGTAAAGGGCTTCGTACTGAGCATCCACAAGAACCAGCAGAAGGGCCGGATGCCAGCCAGTGCAGCGGAAAGACTTGACGACACAGTCCGGTACTTGGCTGAACTGCGGGCTCTGCTGCCGCCGACCAAGTGGCTCAAGACCGTGGAAGACCTGGACGACGAGGTCTTCTTCAGGGTCTACAAGGAGAAGCTTGTTGGACAGAAGGTCTGGGTCCAGAAGGAGTTTCAAGAGTGGCTCGAGCGGAAGTACAAGACAATCGACAGAGTCAACGAGATTGTCGGGCCGGACTACGGCTACTCATCTTTCAAGGATGTAGAGGATCCGTGGTCGGTGCCGGAGGAACTCGACGATGACGTGAAGGAGTTCTGGGAAGAACGAAAGAAGACAAAGAAGGAGGAACAATAGATGCCAGCAAAGACAGGAATACCATCTAGCTTTAGGAGACTCGAACCATACCTCGCAGAGGAGATATCCCCACTGCTCGATGCAAAGGTAGTCCAAGTGCTCCTACTCAGGCAGACACACGACTACACGATCTTCAGGACAGAGGAGAGCCGCGAACTGAACACAGTGGTAGTCCCGGAGAGTATCGTATCGACAAAACCGGTCGTCAAGGTGGCGTTTCTCGCATCGAAGCAGAAGGCACCGGAGAGCAGGATGTTCACGCGGCTCCTCAGGACCGTCGATAAGAACAACGAGTGTCACCTGAAGGACGAGCTGTGCATGAAGTGCCCGCGGTGTGCTCTGTTTGGAGCGGTCTCCGTCAAGGGGCGAGAGTACAACATCAAGCACAGGATAGAGTACTCGACCGCGTACTCCATAGAGGCCTACGAGGACCTGCTAGAGTCAATCACGTTCAATGCTGTTGACGAGGCCTCGCAGCTGACCGGTCAGGCTCTCAACCTGTCCCACAACGTGCGGCCGCTTGCGAACTTTCCGTCGGTGGTCACACTCAACTCTGCGACGTGGTACGAGCTGGCCATGTACCTCAAGACGCTGCTGGCGACCAAGTCGTACGGTGCCGAGACGAGGACCAAGGGAGACATGCGCAACGTTGTCCTCGGGATTGTGGCAGGCTACGAAGAGGTGATCACCTCGCTAGAGTACTGCCTTGAGCTGTCTGCAGTATGGGAAAAGGAGACCGACCTCGAGTCCGTCACCGAAAGGGTGCTGAGGAAGTATGCTCAACTCAGTGCATCAAGGGGTAACTTGGTGGTTCTCACAGCAGACGAGACAAAGAAGCTGCTTGCAGAGGTCCAGGATGTGCCGCTTGATGCTGACTTCGTCGGCGCAATGCAGAAGCATGTCGACGCCTTCGTTGTGAAAGCCACACCCAAAGAGAAGGCCAAGAAAGGAAAGAAGTGAGGTGACTGGGTCATGTCTGGGAGACCGGCCGTCAGTCTGGCACTCATGACCTGTCATGACTTCCTTCTGTATGCCAGCCAGGACTACGGTGCGACAGCCCGGCCAGCGCGCATAATCGGCAACTACGCGCTGATGTATGCGCTGAATCGCCACATTCCAGGGATACGCAGAGTGACATCGCTGAGCACCCCATTCTACGGGGAGGACTTGCCAATGATGCAGACATATGCGACTCCAGCAGCACATGTCGATGACTTCCCGTACTATCAGTCAGGGAGTGCAAGGCGCTGGCTGAGTCACCAGATTCAGGTCGGTGGCTCAGTCAGTGGCTCCTGGCGTCACGGAGACCCGGTCATGATCACCTGGAACAGCATCGGTGAGAGCCTGCTGGACAAGATGGAGCAAGACAGTCTCAACATACCCAAGGTGGGTGCATACTACCGGTACCCACCTCTGACCACGTACTACTTCTACTCAGTGGGAGGTGACCTGCCAAGACTGGTGAGGATTGGCAAGAAGTACATTCCAGCGAGGATATCCACGACAGAGCTGGAAGTGGAAGAGCGTACTGGGGTGTTTCAACCAACCTGCCCTGTCACAGTTGCTGACCTCCCAGATGACACTATGATAAGGTCAGGAAGCCTGCTCACTGTGCCACCGAGCCCAGTCCTCATTGGGGCAGAGCTAGAGGGGCGGTATCTCGAATGCAAGGACCCTGAGGGACTCATCCACCGTCTGCCTGCGCCCAAGACAGACATCTACCGGAGTGTCTGGGGAGGGAAGATGGTCAGTTGAGTGGCGGTCAGAGTGTGCGCATTGGGGAGGCGCACATTCTCTTGACGAACGAGTGCATAGGCAACATCAAGGGGCTCTACGACCATCAGGTGCGCACCATCCGGTCTCAGAGCAGTGTTGTGGTGCTCGATGCGCCCACCGGGTCTGGTAAGACCCTAGCTGCACTTGCAAGAGTACTTGTGCGTCGGACGCCTGCGATATTCGTCTATCCAACAAACTCACTGGTCACAGACCAAGTATACTCAATCATGAGTCTACTGATGCGTCTGGGTTACCAACCTAACCTGATTGACGAGGACTGGGACCCATCTTCACCCAGCCCGGTCAACGGTGAGAATGTCGTCGACATCATCCATGCGACAGGTGAGACCCTTGAGCACCTGGGCGGAGGTGCGAAGGGAAGCGTCTTGGAGCGGGTCCTCTCCGGGACAGACAGGCCGGAACGCATGAGAATCCTGCTGACGAATCCAGACACCCTGTACCTGGTGGCAGGCGGGTTCTATTACAGGCACGGGCGGATCAGCGACCAGCTCTTCAAGTTCCAAGCCGTGGTGGTTGATGAGTTTCACCTGTACGCCGGACCGGTCCTGGCCAGACTGGTTCTGATGCTGAACGAGATGCACAGTCTCTCCAACCCGCCGGTAGAACTTCTCTTTCTCAGTGCGACTCACGGAGACCTACTTGACCTTCTGCGCGGAAGCTATCCGGACCTAGACCTGATAGTGGCCAGGTCCTTCCCAGACGGCGGCAAGGACAGGCGGAGGATAAAGGCTGCGACGCACGGTGAGGTCAGGTGCTGTTCGAAGGTCCTCGGTAGTGAAAAGGATGCAGAGGAGGACACAGAGGAGGTTGCAAAGGAGATTGCTCGGATGTACCACGCCCCCTATGACTGGCAAGAGAAGGCCAGCATCAAGGTACTCGGGATCTTCAGCTCCGTCACATTTGCAATCGCTGTGGCTAAGAGAGTCAAGGAGATACTCCATGAACAGGAACTAGATGGCGACAGCATTGTGAAGCAGATACACGGGCTGGTGCCAAAGGCATATCGCGTGGATATGAAGTCGTGCTCTGAGAACATCCTGATTGGCACCTCGGCCATCGAAGTCGGAGTGGACTTCAATGTGCCATTCCTTGTAATGGAAGCTCATGACCTGGCATCGTTTCTTCAGAGGTTCGGAAGGAGTGGACGACATGGACCCTGCGAGTTCCGAATCTACGTCCCATATGAGATGGCAACGCGACTGGGCGAGAAGAACGATTGGTCATACCCTGACATGATTGCCCAGGCCGAAGAGGCGTTTCGGATGATGCCATCGTATGCAGGTTTCATCTGCAGCAAGCAGATGCGCACTCTGATGCTTGCCATGGCTCTGGCAGGTAGCAAGGAGTATGACAGATACCGAAGAGAGGAGGACTTCGACTACAAGGCCGCGCAGGAGTACTTCCTTCATCTGCTTGAGGCAAACAAGAGCGTGAGCATAGGGGGTGTGAAGTTGGTTGATGTGATAGGTCCCACAGACGCCAATTCACTGGACGTTGACCTCAAGAGATACACTGTCAAAGTCATGGCCAAGTACAGCTTCATGAGAGGCTCACTGAACAGCCTCCTTGTACGCCTCCCGGGCGGGATGATTGGCATCTCGAGAGACCACGTCATTTCAGAGATGGATGTCTTCGATGTCTTCCGACTCTCAGGCAAGCTCGAAGACGCATCCAAGCACTGGGCATCGGTACCCGGGCCATTGAAGAAGAGGTATGATGAGGACTCGCCAGTCTTTGTGGCGAACGAGTTCACAAGAGGAGGCAGGCCTAGCGCTTCGATAGACCCCGGGGCTCAGGCTCGGCGGAAGACAGCAGTGTTCGCAAGGAACGATACGACTCTGCGCAGCCGAGACCGCTGCATGACTGATGCTCTTAATGAGATGCTTGAGAAGCGGAACTTGGTCTTCTTCTGGAGGGGCATGACCCGAATGACAGACTACCGGATTCCAAGAGTATACGCCGATGGAGAGAGTGGAGCATTAGTAATAGGCGACTGGGCTCTTGTGGCAGAGTACTTGGCCGAGAGAGCGAGGAAGGAGGCGGCAGCAGAATGATTGAACTTCAGTTTCAGGTCCTCAGCCCGGTCACTGGCAACTTGGGATTCACAGGCACGCCGCTGAGAGCCGCCTTCCTGAACCTGATCAATGACTGCGACGACGAGCTTAGCAATCAGATTCACGACTCAAGAGCAATCCGCACCTATGCTCTGCAGCCGTTCGGTTGCGGCGCTGACTACACAACCACAGTCCGGGCAGGAGAGGAGTACAGATTCCGCGTGAATCTGCTGGACTCCGACAGGTTCCAGGACATAGTGAGGAAGTTCGCACTAGGAGCACAAAAGTCGCTCAGGATACATCACGAGGTCTTTCCCATCCTGCGTGTTGACTTCAATGCGTACGATGCTGGAAAGACAATGGAGACATGGTTTGATGACTTCAAGCGGTCCTTCAAAGATGAGGTGCATCTGGTAGTCCACTACCTGACACCTACTCAGCTATCGGCATACGGTTCGGACTTTGCCTGTCTGTTCCCGCAACCGGAACGCGTCTTCAGCTCACTACTTCGGGTGTGGAATCAGATTGAACACACAACATCTCTGGAGAGAGTATCCGAGTACCGGGACTGGCTGGAGTCAAGAGTGTACGTCTCTGGATACAGACTGCACACAGCCCAAGTTTCTCTTGGGCGCAACAGGAGCGTTGTCGGCTTCGTCGGTCGTGTCGTCTACACGGTCACGGACGCACGGTCACCCCTAGGTCTTCTGACTGCCGGACTCGCCAAGTTCGCGGAAATCAGTAACATAGGAAAGAACCGGACAGCAGGGTTCGGGCAAGTCGAAGTCAGGATAGAGCACGAAGACCACAAGGAGGTGAACAGGACTGTACCAACTGCCTGACGATGTGAGGAGGAGGCTTCTGAGGAGGTATCGCCGGCGCTCGCGTGAGGTGGTCGTCGACGACAGGTTCCGTGGTTGGGCATGGGAGGTCCCACCGGTCGACCCGCCCTACGACTACCAGCTGGCCCTGAGCGAACTGGCCAGTCGATACTGCGAGTCCATGCGTGACATATACCTGAGGCATGTTGAGAAGAAGAGGAAGCCGACCAATGCCAAGATGATTGAAGGCGGACTCTATCACTCGGTCATAGCCAGCGCTGTACAGAACGCGAAGAGGGAGCTCTACAACATGACGAGGGCATCCGGCCATGAGCTAGGAGTCAGGCTGGTTGAGATGCGGGACCAAGTCATAGACGACATGATCAAGACTGCCAGGAGACCCGAAGTGGTGGGGCGTGGTGGCACTTGGGACGAGACCCGCGTCAGGTCCAACATGGAGTGGCTGTGGGACTACGAGGCCAGTCAGATGGTCGCAACAGTGGATAGAGTCCTTGCTGCTCAGCCCTACATAGGCACAGACGCGCTTGTGCACTCTGCGGTGCCCGTGGTCGTCGAGCAGAAGCTTGACGGCAGGAACATAGGTCTCAGTGGCCAACTGAGTGCAGACGCGTTCGGCATGGAGGGAGTCGTGCTGGACACCAAGACAGGCGAGAGACGACAGTTCCACAGGTTCTCGACGACAGGGTACGCAATGGTCATCGAGAGCATATACGAGTACCCTGTGGACGTGGGTTGTATCGTCTACTGCTGGTTCAGGAAGCCCGTCCCGCCCACAATTGAGTATGACATCCATCAGATTGACGAACCGCTCCGTCAGGAGTTCCTAGAACTGAGGGATGAGGCCATGAGACTCATCTACAATCAACGAGACCCTGGGATGCCAGCCCTCTGCTACGAGGACTGTCCGTACTGGGAGGAGTGTCACTGAGCTGAGGGGGAGGAGATGTGGAGGAGAAGAAAAAAGCTGGTGGGCCCCTCTCATACTGCCGGGCGCGGGTCGAGTCCGGGTCCGGCAGGAGAGGAGCTCACCCCATTGAACTAAACCGCCTGAGAGGCGCTCACCGAGCCAGCGTCCTGATCTCACCAGGGCCATTCTGGCTCGTCCGGGGGATGGTAGTCCTCGAACATCGCTATCGAGGGCTACTGCCCCTCGAGAGCACCTAACGTGAAACGCCCAAAGTTGCCGTGCGCAGCCATGAGTTGAACTCCAAGACAAGGAGTTGCAAGTAGAACAGAAACACTGAAGAGATGGTTTCGCCGGTGGATGCGCCGGTGACCATGGGCGAAAAGGTCCTTCAGATTGCCACCTTGGGCCTCTACGCAAACGAGCGTGTGGACCAAGTGGTTCTGATGAAAGGAGCGGACAAGCTCGTACTGCTGTATACTGAGGCCAACAAGGATGATGTAGTGTCGTTCAAAGAGAGACATGCCAAAGCGAAGCATCCGATAGACGCAGAGCTTGTTGACCCATGGGGGTATGAGAGCATCCTTGCGACCGTCCTAGACATCATCCTCAGACACAAGGAGTACACGGTACAGTTCAACATATCCTGCGGGACGATCGCCATGAGAGCAGCCTGTCACATGGCCGCGGTGCTCATCGAGGCCCCTGTGTACTTCGTGGCGGAGACAGAGAGGGACGCGGGAAGACCCCTAGTCGAGGTTCAACCACTCAGTCTGTCCAAGCTGACTGCACCCAAGAGGACCATCCTGAGCAATCTGATCAGACTGGGAGGCCATGTTCAAAGCCAGAAGGAACTGGCGGACGTGGAGGGCGCCCATCCCTCATCGATATCGAAGCACCTCAAGGAGCTGGAGAGCCAGAAGTACATACGGCGGAGCAGGGAGGGAGGCAAGAAGACCATTGAGATTACAGAACTTGGCAAGGTGATTCTCCGCCTGAAGGATGCCAGAAGGGACAGAGTCTGGGGAGGATGACATGAGCGCACCGTCCAGTAGCGAGCATCGCCTTGAAGTCGTCCAGACAATGTGGCAGAAGGCCGCGCTGAGACTGCTGGAACTCGGTCTGCGCCCGGATGACTGTCCAAGAGGCCTAGTGGTCACATCAGAGCATTCACTAGGTAAGGTGTATGGAGAGGTCTCACCGGACGGACAGCTATGCATCACCAAGGAGGCACTTGATGACTCCGCACTGTTCCATGGAATTGTGGCAAGGGAGTGCGCCAGATCAGCTCTGAGGAGTGACTCTCTGTGCGCAGAGTGCATCACTGATGTCGCAACCGAGTTTGCAGCCCAGCAGCTGTGCTCTGATGAGAGGGCTCGGTGGCGGAAGACATGGCAAGAGAGCAGCGATGACCGACGTGTGAATGGCGTCATCGTCTATAGTCCTGCAGCAGGCTACGAAGCACTCTACGATGTTGCTGGACCTGATGGACTCAAGAGCATCATACGGGACGTGTTCAATGCGTCTAGATATGGTGTCAGGCTCGAGTTCAACGACTATGCAGCATACTTTGAGACGCGGTTCAGGAGGTTCTCCGTCGGTCTCACTGCCGCAGAAGTCAGGATACTCGATGCGATGCTCAGAGACCCATCTGCCACATACCAGTTGGTAGCGCAACGAACGGGCTTCACACCACAGTGGGTGACTCAAAGGATTGCCTCACTCGAGAACAGACGCGTGTTGAGGAGCTGGGAGACCGTCCACTTCTCCAAGATTGGCATCAGGATGTTCCACCTGTTCATCGGCGAGGAGACCGGGGGACAGGACCCGTACAGATACTTCGTCAACTGCCCATTTGTCTATGCGATAAGGAGGGTGCTTACCGGAGACTGGCATACGCTTGCAACCCTCAGTGTGCCAGACAACAATCAGAGCATACGTGCGGTCTACCATTCAGTCAAACAACTGGGCCAACGAGGGGTGCGTGTCGAGATCTACGAGATAGTCTCGTCGGGTGCCGCGTTCTGCTTCGACTACTACCTGCCTGAGAGCGGGGCGTGGCAGGTGCCTTGGGACCTTGAGCGCGTCCAGCTGCCAAAGATACACAGAGAGAGGCTCTGGACAGCCTTTCCGCGTATCGACAGTCCCACGCCCAAGACCAGAGTGACACTTGACGAGCTGGACATGAGAGTAATCGAGGCCACAAGAAGGGGAGTCAACTCGGTGGCTTCTCTGAGGGGCGAACTGAGAGTCGGACAGACACGGGTCGCATCAAGCCTCAGGAAGCTGAGAGAGAACGACATACTCTATACAGCCAGGGAGGCTCACAACGTTGGCCTGAACGAACACATCGTATTGACAGCAGACGAGCAGGAACTGGGAAGAGCAATTGCTGCATGGTCACAGAGACTCCCAAGGACGATTCCGACATTCGACCTCGATGGTCGCTTGACTCTGCTCTGCAGTCTACCCACTGGAGGGAGCTATGGTCTCGCTTCATGCCTCGAGATGGTGGAAGGACAAGTGTCACTATCATTGCTCGGGTCGCCGCTACACGGGAAGTGGAGAATGCCGCTGGAGACATGGAATGCTGCTCGCCAAGCATGGGACTTTCCGGACAGGGAAGTCACAGAGTGGTTGGACTCTATGAGATAGGGCGGTGGGAAGTCCCACGGAGAAGTCAAAGGAACATACTCCAATATGCTCTGCGAGAATGCATCTATCATCGTCCCGAACGACGCACGCAATGCACGACCTCCCAGTCGGAGGAATGGACCCCGGACTGGAATAATATAGTGACTTCTCACATCGAGCTACTAAAGGTCGGTCTTACCATCGAAAGCTTCAACTCGCATTAGCGACCTAGGTGGAGAAAGCGAGATTGATACACATCATGTCGTCGCAAAAGAAGTCTGACAGAACGTTTCTGACGAGGGAATTCACCTGAGAGTCACGGAAGTAGAGGCCCACAACTTCAGAAGCTTTGAACAGATCAGAGTTGACTTGGACCCGTTGACCGTACTTGTGGGACAGAATGCTTCCGGCAAGAGCAATCTTCTTGACGTCTTGCGGTTTACCAGCGAGTCTCTTCGAAAAGGCCTTGACTCTGCAATCTCTCTGCGTAGAGGAATCAGTGCTATTCGAAGATGGTCGGCCAAGGGTCGTCCGTACGATGTGACTGTCAGGGTCATCCTAAAATCGGATGAAGCAAGCGCATCATATTCATTCACGGTCGGAAGCAAAAGAAGGACAGAGTTCGAGGTCAAGAACGAGGCTTGTTCGATTACCCATAGAGGCCAAGACCTGCAATATGAAATCAGAAATGGCACATGGGTGGCCGCACCGGAAGACCTGAAGAAGATTCCATTAGCAAGAGCAGCTCTCGCGCTACCAATCGTGGCCGCCGTCAAGCCCTTTGGACTAGTCTATAATGCCCTCACAGGAATGAGGTTCTATACAATCTACCCAAACGTACTCAGAGAACCCCAGCCTCCGGGGGTACCATACCCACTTGAAGAACACGGCAGTAATCTTGCATCCGTCCTCAGAGAGATGCAGAGGACAGGAAACCAGTGGCTCCCGGACCTCAGAGCAGTCCTGAAGAGGATAGTTCCGGACATAGGCGACTTCGGTGTACGCCAGATTGGGGGGTACTTCGTCGTGATGCTCGTCCACGAGATGGACACGGCGAACAGAGAGAGGGCGTTCTTTGACCTCTCGCAGGAGTCTGATGGCACACTTAGGATTCTTGGCCTTCTGACTGCTCTGTATCAAGATCCACCGCCAACACTAATCTCAATCGAGGAACCGGAACTCACGGTCCATCCGGGTGTCATAGGGGTCCTTGCGGATGTACTCAAGGAAACTGCGAAACGGTCTCAAGTGCTCATCACCACACACAGTCCGGACCTGATGGACTGCGTACCGGTCACAAGCATCCGAGTTGTGGAACGAGTCAAGGGAGTCACGAGAATCGGGCCTGTAAACAAGGAGCAAATCGGCGCTGTGGAGGACCGTCTCTTCACGCCAGGAGATATACTGCGGCTAGAGGGGCTGCAGAGAGGGGAAGAATGAGTGATATCGATTGTCCCAGTAGTCGAAGGCGACGGTGAAGTTGAAGCAGTACCTCTGCTGCTCAGACGTTTCTTGGAGCGTATGAACAGAGAAGACATAATTGTTGCCCGCGCCCTCAACGCACACGGCAGGTCTAACATCACCAAGCCCGGTGGCTTTGAGCGCTTGGTCGAATATGCTCAGAGAAAGGATGGTGCTGCCGGCATCCTCGTACTCATTGATGCGGATTCCGACTGTCCCAAGGAACTTGTCACAGGTCTGTGTATACGTGCTAAGCAAAGTCACTTAGTATGTCCATTGGTTCTGATAGCTGCCAAGCCTGAGTACGAGGCTTGGTTTCTTGCAAGCATAGAAACGATTAGGGGAAGGACGCTTGCAGGCACACCGGGACTAGACAGTGAGACGTCGTTCGAAGGAGACCCTGAGCGCATTCGTGGAGCAAAAGAGATACTCGGTCAGCACATGGGAGTGGGCAGAACGTACAAAGAAACGCTCCACCAAGCGCCCATGACAGAGTACTTGGACCTGAACCTCGCGATTCAGCGTTCTCGTTCCTTTAGAAGACTGGGCAATACTCTGAAACAGCTTCTACAGTTCATGGATGCTGGAGAGACTCGTGTGACGCCCGATGTGTGCGCGTGCTGACAGTCGCGGTCCTTCTGGGTGCACAGTACTAACCGACCGCATCATGATGCATACACATGATATGTGACCGCTGCCACAAATGCAGCCAGAACTTCTGCCATAAACAGGTTAAGCTATCCGCATGGCCCTCTTAGACGTGTGTGTCATGGCTTCAATCCTGAATCCTAGTTGTGACATGAGGTGTCTGGAGAGATGTCCTTTGCTCCACCCAGACTCGTGACTCAGATAGAATCACAGCGCCTCTATCAAAACACTGAGGGGATTGACAACCATACCGACTGTAGGATTCGACTCCACTTGGTGTGAGAAACATCCGAGTTGGTTCGATACAACTCTGCTGATATGCAGTCCTGTTGACCGGAGCTAGAGCCTCAGCTTTTCTGTACAAAGTGGAAGTGTCTTCAACGCAGGTTCTCGTGGGTATTCACAGATGCACACTCTCGCAGATGCACAACAGGAGGCTCATCCAGTGAGGGTCGGGCACTATGTCCATAAGGTAATGAGATGAGAACATGCCAATCACCGTATCTACTAGGAGTCTTGAGAATGCCCATCTGCCCGATTGACTACGGACGCTACGGACACCGTGACATGGTATCAGTGTTTGAGGAGGAGCACAGGCACGAGCTCTGGCTGAGAGTGGAGGCTGCTGTTGCGAGGGTTCAGGCAGAGATGGGGCTCATCCCGCATGATGCAGCAGACGACATTGCTGCCACAGCGCACCCTGACAGAGTGACTCTCGAGCGGACACTGCAGATTGAGGCCAAGAACCGGCACGATGTGACAGCTCTCTTCGAGGCCATAGCCGAGAAGTGCACGGGGCCCGGAGCAAGGTGGGTTCACTTTGGTCTCACAAGCAACGACGTCAAGGACACAGCGCTGGGGCTGCAGCTGAAAGCGGCCTTCGGTGTGCTTCTTCCACAGGTCGACCACCTAATGGATGTCCTTGCGGCGCGTGCCCGAGAGTCCGTCAATCTCATTGCGGTTGGCAGGTCACACGGTCAGCAGGCAGTGCCCATAACCTACGGCATCCGGTTTTCAGTGTGGCTAGACGAGGTCAGGCGTCACAGGACACGGCTCACAGCAGCGATACACACGAATTCAGTAGGCAAGATTGCTGGGGCCACTGGCAGCCATGCCGCCTTAGGAGTCAAGGGGATTGAGCTTCAACGAAGGGTCCTTCAGAGTCTCGGCTTACAGGTGCCTGTGGCCACCACTCAGATCATCCAGCGCGACCGGCTTGCGGAAGCAGTGCTAGCCCTCGCCAATCTGGCTGCTTCGATTGACAAGATGGCCACGGACCTGAGGAGCCTCCAGAGGACGGAGATAGCGGAGACCTACGAGCCCTTTGCGGAGGACAAGCAGGTGGGCTCGTCTGCCATGCCTCACAAGCGCAACCCGGTCACGCTTGAGAAGATCTGTGGCCTCGCCCGAGTGGTGCGCTCCCATGCGGCCCCTGCCTTAGAAAACGTGGTCAGCTGGGAGGAGAGAGACATCTCTCACTCATCGACGGAACGTTTCATCATTCCGCAGTCATTCATCCTGACCGACTACATCGTGCGCGAGATGACCCGCGTCCTTGAGGGGCTCACAATCGATGAGGCTGCGGTGGCACGCAATCTGTCACTGTCCAAGGAGTCCATTCTCAGCGAATACGTGGTCACCACCCTGACACAGGCAGGTATGGAGCGACCCAAGGCGCATGAGACCCTGAGGAGACTTTCTGCTGCAGCAAGGACCAGCAACTCAAGCCTACTCTCGGTCATCGCACAGGACCCAGAGACTGCAAGACTCCTCGGGACTACTCGGCTGGACATTGAGGCGTACTATGAGTCAATAAGAGAGGTCTCAAGGGCAATCGTCGATGCCGCAACTCGTCGTGACCAGCAGTCCACAGCGACCGGCGGTGATTGACCATCGGTCCGTGTGCTGTCGAAGGATGCTGATGCACACAGAACTAGACGCGCTGTTGCAGCAACTGATCGACGGCCCACACATTGTGACACTCGCGGTGCGACAGAATAATAACACCGTTGTCGCCAGTCTGGACGTGAAGTGATGGAAATGAAGAACATGTTGATCACACTGACACCTGCGGAGAGCAAGAGGCTCATAGCCAAAGGCATAATCGCCACAGTTGAGTTCAAAGAGGCCTTTGCTAACGGATATGTCTGCATAACGCTTGGCACAACCACTTCATACATAGTGGAGGAGATTCTGGAGGACTACGACAAGACCAAGCACGTAGCTGGTGTGGTAGTACCCAGAGGGGTCTGGGTGACCAAGAAGGAGAGCAGACACTCCGATGCGATATTCTACAAGGGAGAGTACATGGAGGGAAAGAAGGTTGCTGACGTCCTGAGTGACCTTGGACCCGGGGACATGATAATCAAAGGAGCAAACGCACTTGATGCGGACATGGTCCCGCTTGTACTCTTGGCCAGCGATACCGCAGGCACAGTGGGCAGCTTCATCGGTGCGGTTGCAGCTAAGAACATCATACTGGTGATGGCTGTCGGACTTGAGAAGTGCATCCCCACAAGATACGGAGAGATGAAGAGCGCCTTTGGTATGCATGACTGGGACTACGCGGTTGGTACTCCCGTCGGGGTCATGCCGGTACATGTCGGTGAGGTCTTCACTGAGACGGATGCGCTTGCTGTGCTCTTCAACGTTGACTCAGTCGCCATAGCAGCAGGCGGGGTGAACGGAGCCGAGGGGTCCGTCACTCTATACGTCGTTGGCGAGGACGAGGACATAGACGCGGCTCACGAGTTTCTGACCACTCAGATCAAGGGTGAAGAACCGTTCCCGACCATCGAGGACCTTAAGTGATGCAGTCTCTTGCATCCAAATCGAAAACCCATCAAGGCGGAGGTTGTCCGGCACTCAACTGAGCACAGGGAGTGGCGCCTGTGTCATCTGTCAGGAGTGGCGATATGCCCCTGTACGAGCCTGTCCGACTAACAATGAAGGGCTGGAAGAAGTGGAATTGAGAGAACGAAGGAGAGCGCTGCGTGTCCTCATGGTCACGCCAAGGTTCTGGCCCGCCATAGGTGGCGTTGAGAAGCATGTGGAGAGAGTCTGCGAGGAACTGGGCAGGATGAATGTGGAGTCGCAGGTCGTCACGCTGAGCCACTCGCAAGGCCTCCGCCAGGGCGAGAGCAGGAGGGGCACTGTCGTCCACAGACTTCCGTTCGGCTCAAGGCTGCTAGCACCGTTCTCACTCATTATGTCAGGTGGGCTGCGTGCTGCAGTCAAGAGCTGCGATCTTGTCCACTTTCATGATGTTGTACCACTTCTTCTGCTCTATCTCCCAGTCCGTGTCCTGTGTCCGAACAGGCCGTTCTATGCCACCTTTCACGGTCTCGAGGCAGATCCCGTCCCATTCCACTGGAGGTTTCTCAGAAGGCTTGCCAGATGCCTAGTTCGAAGATGCATCTGCGTTGGCGGCTTCATTGCGACAGAGTATGGAATACGGTGCGACACGTTGACACATGGGGCGGTCGCTACATCCGAAGCAGAGACAGAGGAGAGGTCCGGAGCGGTCTTTGTTGGGCGCATAGAGCCAGACACCAGACTGGCGGACTATGTCCATGCCATTCATACTCTCAATAGGAGGGGAAGAGAGATGCGACTCACGGTCTGTGGCTCCGGCAGTATTGCAGACCATGTCAGACAGCTGGCTGAGTCGCTGAGGGTTGACGCGCAGTTCATGGGTCATGTTGAGAGGCCAGAGGCGGCAGTCGCAAGGTCGCAGGTCATGTTCGCATCAGGTTATATGTCATGCTTGGAGGCAATGGCACTAGGTGTGCCGGTCGTGGCCATTGCAGCAACCCCGCTCAAGATGGCATACTTCAAGTCGCTCAGAGCAGCCGGAGCACCAATCTCCATCCAGACGTCGCTGGAGGGAGTTGTCAGAGAGGTGGAACGCATCTTGGACAATGCAGCCCTGCAGAGAGAGGTCTCACAGAGAGGGCGCCGATTCACTTCTACCAGCACATGGACTGAACTGGCAAGGACTTACCTGTGGCTCTGGACCAGCCCAAAGAACAGGCCAAGAAGACGGTCGCTCCCACCTGTCAAGTGATAGCAAGTGCTCAGCGGCTCGCAGAAACGTGAGAAGTGACTGTAGAAAGAGACACTACTCTGTTTCGACACTCTCGCGAAGATACTTTTCAATCGCTCTGACAAAGGACTCCACACAGGCAATGGCTGGACCTATAGAGGCATGGACAAGTCCCAGATCAACCTCTAGATACCCATGAACCAGAATGTTGCGCATTCCGACGAGGTGGACCAACTCTGAGGCAAGTGGATCCGATATGACAGACTGTTTCTGTAGCGTTAAGACGGCCTCCCGGTACTCGCCTGGAACCCCCCAACGTTGTTGAGAGATGATGTGACCAGCAATGTCGATCGCAGCCTGCGCAATCACCTGAAGCGAACGTTCAACAGTCCGCGTTGCCATGTCGTCATTCCTGAATGATTCGTAGGAGATGGCCTGAAAGCGGCGTAGGACTCGAGCTTCACCAAGCATCCTCTCAAGCCTTCTTCTCACCACAGTAACGTCAACGGTCAAGGTCACACACTCCCCATCATCTCGCGAAGGATTCTGGTCTCGAACTGGTGATAGTCCGGATAACGTGCAATGACCAGTTCTACAAACGCGTTCCATAGCCCATCCTTGCGCTCATAGAGGATGACACCATCACGAGATATCCTGAATCTGAGTGACCAGTTCACATCCTCAACAGTGACGATGTCCACCTTTACGTTTGGACCGTTGAACTCGGCAGTCAACAGAAGTCTTAGCCTTGACCGTTCAGTGCTCGTGAGCGCCGGAACAGATAACGCAATGTCAGTGTCGCTATCCGGTCCTGAGTCCCCTCTTGCCTTTGAACCAAAGAGCACTATGAAATCAACTGGGGTGTTCGCAAGCCTTAGAACGCGACGCACTATATTGTCCCGCAGGTCTGTATTGATTTCTCGGGCCGTCATCAGATCACCGGACAGAACGACTCCCAGCGTGATTCTCATAGCTGCAATATAACACTTTACGCAGGAGTCATAGACATGAGCACCAACCTCCCGGATTCAAGGAGACCTGCGCAAATCCTGTTGTCCGCCACCGCGTACTATCACGGAGCTATGGAGTGAATTCGGGTGGACGATTGCAGGTCGAAGGACTGCCGGCATGCAGGACATCTATCAAGAGTCATGAGGACAACTCTCGCCAGCTAAGACTGGACTGAACTGGAGGGACATGAACACGGAACACAAGACGCACAGTCAATCTGGTGACCAGTGAGGAAGGAGAGAGGGACTTGTGGTCATATTATGAGAAGCCGAACTCAATGAATTGGAATGAAGAACACTGGTCCGATTGCCGCAACAAGGCACAGAGAACGGCATGGTACGGGGATGTCTGCGCCGGAAAGGCTTTTGAACGAGTCAGACAGGACTGAGCCTATCACCATAGACTGGACGCTGCTCAGGTGACTATGCGCAAGGAGACCGTACATTGGACGAGACCGTCATCCGAACCCACGAGCTGACGAAGGTGTTTGAGCCGGGTAAGAAGCGAGAGGTGGTTGCACTTGACAAAGTCACCCTTGAGATTGGTCGCGGCGAGGTCTTTGGGCTCCTAGGACCAAATGGGGCGGGCAAGACCACACTGATTCGCATTCTGGTCGGCCTGTTGTCACCCACCTCAGGCACTGCACATGTCCTCGGGAGGGACGTGACGAAGGACGTGGACTACATCAGACAGAGGGTCGCACTGCTCCCTCAAGAGGCGGGAGTGTACGAGCGACTGACCGCCCGTGAGAACCTTGTATACTACGGTGGTCTATACGGCATACCGACCACCACTCTGAACGAGAGAGCGGACAAGCTACTTGACATCGTCGGCCTCCGAGAGAAGGAAGACTATCAGGTGAAGGGGTTCAGTGGCGGCATGAAGAGGAAAGTCCTAGTTGCCCGGGCACTCATCATAGAGCCGGAGATAGTGTTCTTGGATGAGCCTACAACTGGTGTGGACACAATTGGAGCGCGGATAGTCAGGAACCTGCTGAAGCGACTGAGCAGTGAGGAGCGACGTACAATCATTCTCACCACGCACGACCTGAATGAAGTGAAAGAGCTCTGTGACCGAGTAGGCATCCTGAACAAGGGACAACTGATCGCCATCGGCAGGCCGACAGAGCTTGAAGAGAAGTACAGGAAGGCCAACTTGGAAGAGGTCTTTACCGGTCTGGTGACCGGAGAGGGTGTCTATGGAGGCTGAGAGATTGAAGGCACTGCAGATTGATTCAAAGACGGTTTGGATGCTGAAGAAGGAGGTCAAGACAGTACTGCGCTCCCGGTGGCTGCTCTTCGGCTTCATGCTGAGTCCCATGGTTGCATGGCTGTTCCAGGGCGCGTTCCTCTCGTTCATAGTGGCCCAGACATCCGAAGAACCAGAAGCAGTCCATATCACAGTTGAAGACAACAACACATACGGCCGTATGCTGTACCAGGCCATCTATGACAATCGAGAGGCGCTACTCATCGACCCGCTGGTGAACGTCACGCGGGCGGAGGGCGAGAGGCTCGTTGAGAACAAGTCGATGGCAGTGTGGGTCTGGATACCGGAGAACTTCACCAGTAGTCTCGAGAGCCTCAACAGAAGCACCATGGTGATGTGGGTCAACACTGGCAGTTTTCGGGCATCGGCAGCTGCACAGCGTCTTGACTGGTTCGCCAAGCAGGTGATAAACGAGGTGATAGTCATACGTGACCTGGAGGTCAGGTGGGAGACGACCTCACCAGAGGCCACCTATGGACATCAGCTCGCCATATTCCTGGTGATGCTGACATCCGTCCTTGCTCCGGCACCGTATGTCAGTCAGTCGTTCGCGGGAGAGAGAGAAAGACACACGCTGGAGGCGCTACTGGTTGTGCCGATGAGCAGGATAAGGATTCTGGCCTCGAAGCTGGCGGCTGGACTTCTACTCACAATGATCTACTCCGTCTTCACAGTCGTTGGCATTCTGACCTACAACTACTCGATAGTACAACGGGCCTCCGGACTGCCTTCGGAGTACTTCGAGTACTATGTCAATCTGTACAGTGTCCAGGTCCAAAACCTTCCGCTCATATTCTTCTGCCAGTCCTTGGTCCTAGTCTGTGCCATAGGTATAGGCGTGGTCATATCCTGTCTTGCGAAGGACCAGGCGACGGCCGAGTCGCTCAACAACATGGTACTGCTCGTCCCGACCACGGTGATAGGCATACTGGGATTCACAGGAAGCATTCTACAGTACGGTGGACTGATGGGGGTCATCATCATGCTGATTCCATTCAGTCATGCCATAATGTTCCTCAACGGCGTGTTGTCAGGGGTGGCGACAGCCGCAAGCCTGACAGTCAATGTGGCATACCTTCTGGGCTTCACCGTCGTCACACTGGTCATCGGAGCGAGGCTATTCGAGAGAGAGGCCATAATCGCATAGCTCAACGCACGGGCCACTTCGGACGGACCTCTACACCCGCACGCTCGATGAGCCTTGAAGCGTGTTCGTTTGCACGCCGAATGAGGCTTGTCTCGTCAACTGTGAGAAGGCGTCGCTCCTCCATCAGTAGGCGACCGTTCACCATGACGGTCTCAACGTCTCTCCCAGACCCAGCATAGACGAGGTTTGAAACAGGGTTGAGGATGGGGTTGAGACCGACATGATCCTGAGAGACCACAATGATGTCAGCACACATCCCGGGTGCGATGCTGCCAGTCATGCCAGCAAGCCCCATGGCGCGAGCACCTCCAAGCGTCGCCATCTCCAGCGCCTGTTCAGCTGTCACAACAAGAGGATTGTGCTGTACAGGCTTATGAACGAGTGCGCAGAGACGCATCTCCCTGAGGAGGTCGTATGTGTTATTGCTCGGCCCACCATCGCAACCCAGCGAGACGGGGACTCCAGCCTCTATCATCCGGGGCACCTTTGCGAACCCCGAGGCGAGCTTGGCATTACTTGACGGGCAGTGTGAGATGTTGGTCTGGGTCTGTGCCAACACCCTGAGCTCCTCATCATCGAAGTGTATGCCATGGGCGAACACCATGTCGGAGCCAAGCAGGCCCATTTCCGACGCGAAACTGGTCAGGTCCCGGTAGCCGTTCGCCTTCACATACCGCACATCATCGACCACTTCGCCCAGATGCATGGTCATCCGTGTACCCCTGTCCCGTGTGAGCTGCACGACCCTTCTGAACAGCCCCGGCGTGACAGCACCCAGAGACCGCAGACCATACCAGACCTGCAACCTGCCCTCGGCTCGCCCGTGCCACTTGTGGAACATCTCATCGGTCTCTCGCAGGCATTCCTCGGCCTCCTCGACCATCCCGGGGTACATTATGTCACGACTATCAGCATAGCCCGTCGAGTCCATCACTATTTTGGACAGGGCCGCACGCATACCGACCTGCTTGACCGCCTCAGCTATACCGTCGAAGCCATAGCGTGAGTGTGTCATGCACTCGATGAACGACGTCGTACCGGTCTTGATCATCTCGGCCATGCAGAGCTCAGCGGACACTCTGCCATCAGCTCTGGTGAAGTTGCCCTGCAACACCCAGACGTACTTCTTCAGCCAGTCCACCAGAGACACATCATCCGCGCACCCCCGAATCAGGGCCTGGGCGAGGTGAACGTGCGTGTCAATCAGGCCGGGCATGACAATTCGTCCTGAGGCGTCGATGACCTTGTCGGCGGCCCGATGCTTCATCTCGTCTGTCTTGCTCACCTCGACCACTCGTGACCCCTCGACGTACACTGCTCCGTCAGTGACTATCTCGCGACGCTCATTCATTGTGATGAGGTAGCCATGCTTGATCAAGACCGAGTTCTGTGACATCTCGCTGACCAGACGGAGATGTCGGTTTCCGCCTTATCTAGTCTTGTCATCCCGGCCGAAGAGGCAGAAGAAGCAGAAAAGAAGAAGACACCTGACCACGGATGGCCAGGTCTCGTGGATGATGGAGATTACCTCCTGAAGTACTGATAGGCGATAGCCCTTGTAGAGATGAGGGTGCGCTTGTGGGTGCGCTGGTTCTCGCTGGTCATTGTGTTCACCTCACGACAGTGGAGTATGCGTAGCCAAGAGCACGGGTCGACTGGGCCTTGCGCGTCCAGTTCTTCACAGGTTCAGTCCGGTTGTTGGTTGCTTGAGCCATGATTGTTCACAAGTGACACAGCGCAGACTTGGTATATAATGCGAAGCCACGTCCTGAGGTCACCCAAACAGGTCACGAAGAAAGGTCACATCATGTTACCAACGGTCGTTCAGCGGTGACGAGAACAACGGACAACTCGACACCGGGAGCCTTGTAGAACCCGACCACAGGCACAGTCGCGAGACACCTTGCCAGATCTGAGGAGGCTGGAGAGCGTTCGAGAGCGCAAGAGAGCTGGTTGTCCACCAATGCTGGCTTCACTTACCAGCGCATGTGTTTCAGCATGAAGAGTCTTGACTGGGAAACTTTAAAGAACTCTCTTCGTCAACGTCAAGGACCACTCACCGTGAGGACCGTGAACAGGACCATGAGTCTGCTGGTCATCGACCTCGAGAGATGCACTGGCTGCCAGAACTGCGAACTGGCGTGCTCAGTCAGAAACACGCGTACTTTCAACCCTGCGAGGTCGCGGATTCACATACTCAAGGATGAAGTGAAGAGCATTGTAGTCCCGATGGTATGTCTTCAGTGCGACGAGCCGCTGTGTCGTGATGCATGTCCCTCATCAGCAGTCGTGATGAACTCGGCGGGTGTACTCACTGTCGACCATGAGAGTTGTATAGGCTGCCAGAACTGCGTGACCGCCTGCATCTACGGTGGAGTGACAATGGACCCTGTGACACGGAAGGCAGTCAAGTGTGACCTGTGCGGTGGAGAACCCGCATGCGTGAAGGCCTGTGAGTACAAGGCGATAACCATTGCAAAGAACAGAAGGAAGGGGTTGAAGGACAGACAGACCAGCTTTGACCGACTGTACTCGTTCTACGGGCTGGGTCTGAGGGAGGCAAGACGATGACATTCCCGTACAAGGGCTATGCCGGCAGCTATCTTGAGGTGGACCTCAACAAGGGAAAGGTGCACAAGCACGAGATGGAGAAGGAGTGGGCCCTGTTCTACATGGGCGGCACGGGTGTTGCTGCAAGGATACTCTGGGACAGGACAGGGCCAAAGACGGAACCGCTGTCACCCGAGAACGTCATGGTGGTGGGCACGGGGCCTCTGACGGGAGTGCTGTTCTCACCATCAGGAAGGTGTATGTTCGCCTCGAAGGGCCCTCTGACCGGTATCTGGGCCGAGAGTCATGTGGGCGGGTTCTTTGGTCCCGAGATGAAGTATGCGGGGTTCGACCTCGTTCTGCTTCACGGGCGCTCTCCAAGACCAGTCTACCTCTTCTTGCGCGACGGGGATGCTGAGCTGCGGGACGCGTCGTACCTGTGGGGAAAGGAGACCGATGTCACGACCGAGATGATTCGAGAAGAACACAAGGACCCGGAGATTGAGACTGCAGTGATAGGGCCAGCGGGAGAGAATCAGGTCTTGTACGCCTCCATCACTGTTGACTTCTACAGGGCCGCGGGCAGAACAGGGATGGGAGCGGTCCTCGGGTCGAAGAATGTGAAGGCGATTGCAGCGAGTGGCTCCCTGCCCCTTGAGGCTCATGACATGGACCGCTATATCGAGGCGAATGGTCAGGAGATGGCCAGACTCAGAGACCCCCTGTGGACTGAGTCGTTGACCTCGCTCAGAAAGTACGGTACAACGGGCCTCGTCACGATGATAAACGAGATAGGACGCCTGCCCACCAAGAATCACTGGACCGGCTTCTATGAGCACGCAGAGGACATTGGCCCGGAGGTCATATCAAAGCGGTACAAGACGGCACAGGAGGCCTGTCTTGGCTGTGCCATCGGCTGTAAGTACATCTACAGGGTTGGCGAGGGAAAGTTTGCTGGAGGACCTGCGGGCGGACCCGAGTACGAGACCATAATGGCGTTCGGCTCCAACTGCATGAACAACAACATCGAGTCCATCTTCTACCTGGGCACGCGCTGTGATCTGCTCGGCATGGACACAATATCATGCGGCAAGACGATTGGCTTCGCAATGGAACTCTGGGAGAAGGGCATCCTCACCGCGGAGAAGACCGGAGGGCTGGACCTGTCATGGGGTAATGTCGACACGATGGTCAGACTCGTGGAGATGATTGCGAAGCGTGATGGTATTGGAGACCTCCTGTCACGAGGGACAAGAAAGGCGGCTGAGGCCTTAGGCGGGGACGCATGGATGTATGCGGTCCACTGCAAGGGGCTCGAGGCATCAGGTCAGGACCCGAGAGCACACCAGTCGGTCGGTCTCACCTACGCCACTAACGTCAGGGGAGCGGACCATCTGAGGAGCCTGTCCAGTCTGGAGGAACTCGGTTACCCGGAGGTCATAGTCGGCAGGTTCGGTGAGGAGAAGTTCAAGGCAATAAGCGAGATAACCTCGCCAGTCCACAAGGGAGAGGTGATCAAAGACATTGAGGACCTCTACGCTCTCGTGGACTCTGCAGTGATATGCAAGTACGGCACGATGTGGCCCCCTGTCTTCTACTTTGACACGTTCGCCAACGTGATACCACCCCTGACCGGGATGACCGAGTGGGCCGACATCAAGTTCGTCCGTCAGGTCGCCGAGAGGATATCGCACCTGCGTAGAGCGTACAATCATCGACTTGGTGTGACAAGAAAGGAGGAGACCCTGCCACGACGACTCCTACTGGAACCCATGCCCACTGGTCCGGCCAAAGGAGGACTCCCGAACCTGGACTACATGCTTGATGAGTACTATGACTTCAGAGGTTGCGACAGACGCACCGGGTTGCCGTTCGAAGAGAAGCTTCACAGTCTTGGTCTGGACTTTGTCAGGGAGGACCTGAAGACGAGAGGAGGCTTGCCGAGCTATCCGACCACTTCAAAGCCATAGCCAATGAAGTCTCCAGTATGCCTCTTCGTCACGGCCCGGTGCGAGTTGGGGCCAGCGGATATGAAAGAAGACAACGTCGAAACAAGTCTTATGAGCTGGTGCCTAATTGCTTGAAAAAGAAGACGGCCCCCGTGCAGCACCGGGGGCCTTGCAGGATGTAGGGCGGGCTTTCACCCGCCCGATGTAGGCACGAAGCCTAGTGTGGTGCCAAGAACCCTGTGGCAGGTCTAGTGGCACCACGGTGGGTCCTCGGGAGGACCTGGGAATGTGACGAACGTGGTCGCCATGGTTAGCCATGTGCAAAGGAAGCATAACCGAATGCACGACTGAAATTCGAACTACAACCGCTCGATTCGGGTTCAAACCCGAAACGGGATGAGAGACGCAGGGGAACAACAAGTGAGAAGAATCGTCCATGTCGCAGGTCTCGGCTTCAACGAGCAGGGACGCATTGCATATGTCATCCAGAATCGAGGCGGCCAGAAGCTGGTGCTGGTGCACTCGAAAGAGAACCTTGACGATGCAATACGTGTTCAAGAAGACCTTCAGAAACACGGTGCCTTTGAGGTCGAGCTGATATGCGTGGACCCTTGGGACTACCACGATGTGCTGCAGAAGGTGATTGAGGTCGCAATCAGGCATCACAAGGATGACTTGAGGTTCAACCCGTCACTGGGGACAAGGGTGATGACGTCCGCCCTGTTTGTCGCTGCGAACTTCACCGGTTCACCTGTCCACCTGGTGAAGGAGGAGAAAGGAATAGCAACGGACGTCATTGACATCTATCCAGTCCAACGACAAACACTGAGCGCAATCAAGAAGCACATACTGGAGACGTTGAAGGCGCATGAGTCTACCGGCATTGAATCCATCATGAAGCTCGCACGCTTGGTCAAGCGTAGCAACGCGAGCGTCTCACATCATGTCGATGAGCTGAGCATGTGGGGATATGTTGAAACGAAGCGGGAAGACAGGAAGGTGCTGGTGAAGATCACCGGACTGGGCGCCGCAGTCCTCAGGATGGCAGAGCTATGGAAGAAGAGAGAGAAGACGAAGAGAAACAGGAGGAAGGGCTGACAGCCTCCAGAGACGCACTTGTTGGTCTGTGGAGAGACAGCGTGCTTCGGTGCGCGAATCGGTTCGGTCTGAGTCCATCGCTGGTAGACAGTCCCACGACAGTGAGTTCATCCGCATCTGTGGGTTGGCCTGAGTCCTTTGACCAGATGGTGAGTCTTGATGGCGGCACAGTCGAGATTCCCAACATCACTGGCACCACAGCGGCACTTCTCAGGGCATTGATTGCTCGTGAGAGCCTGCGTCTTCTTCTCCCGAACGATGTGTTGCACGAACGTGCCATTGCGGACCTGGCATCCGAATATGGACGACAGCAGCTGGAGGAAAGGGGACTTGCACTGTGGAGTGAGGAGTGGCAGCGTCGAAGCCCAAGAACGGCCATTCGAGCCGGCGGTGTATACGATCCCGTTCTGTTCTTCACAACGCTTGCGAATCTCACTGACAAGAAGGGACTGAACCTCCTTGTGAGCAGGGTCCTCGCGATGGAGCGGACGAGCATCAGGGCAGGCATTGATGAGTGGGGCTGGTATCTCCATCGCTTCCTGCGCGAGTACAACCATCCACTCAGCGAGATTGAAGTCAGGGTCTTGGAGGAACTCCTCAACGAACCGGACCTGACACGAGAAGCCCTCTCCGACCGACTCTGTGTCAGTGCAGACTGGATAGGGAAGACCATCCAGGGGCTGAGAGCGCGAGGACAGTTGAAAGAGTTTGTGCATCTGTCTTTGCCAGCTCTGGCGATAAGGACAGTTCAGATGCTCCTGCTGCCGGGAGAGAACTCACCGATAGACTGTGAGAGGTTGATCGAACACTGTCCGTTCGTCTACTCGTCTCATCAGGTGGTCACAGGACGAGGCGGCCTCTACATCACGTTCTGTGTGCCTGACAACAACAGGAACATGAGCTACCTGCACAGGATGACGCAAGCGGCGCAGCGAACAGGCCACGAGGTCATAGAGTTCGAACGCTGCCGCTCCGCGCGTTATCACAACCTCGACTGCTACTCGTGCCGAACGGGCAACTGGGAGATAGACTGGCCAACTGTACAGATGGACCTAGAGTACTTGTTGTCAAGCACCGGAGGGCACGACGCGCTCCCTCCGGAACCGCCAGCCAGAGTAGCGCAGTACGACGGGCTGGATGTTCAGATACTCGTTCAGATACAGAAAGGTGTGCACAAGGTCAATGACCTGCAGAGGATAGTCAAGCGGCGAACCGCACTCGTCAGCGAACGTGTCAACCATCTACGAAGTCTGGGCGTGGTCAAACACTTCTGGGAACTCCACTACGTTGGCCTCATCAACGACGTGCTCCTGATTGCCCGAGATGCGGAGCCAAGCAGGGCCTTGCGGGCGGCTGCACCGAGGCTCCCCAAGTGTGTACTTGACACCGACACGAAGAATGGTACCCTGGTAAGAGCACAGCTCCCCGTCGGCGGCACACTGCAGTTTGTCAGGGCCTTTGAACATCTTGACCGGAGGCCGTATGTCTACGTGATTGGCCCCAGACTGTACGGTCAATGGCTGCTGTCAGACTTCATCGCAGACTGGAACTCGTATGCCGGGACATGGAGTCCTCATGAACAGGGTATTGACAACTGGCTCGAGATACTGGAGCAGTATTGACGCATACGCCCTCGTAGTATTCACAGTCGCGATACAAGCACAATGAGACGTCTCTAGATCAGGAAACAAGGAGGCAGTCGAAGCGGCTGCACAGTTCGTCTTCAGTGCCCTAACTCGCCTGTCCGGCAATTTGAGCAGGCCTTCATGTGTTTCTGCCTCAACAACGAGCCAATGAGTGTAGAATGAGCCCCACGTGACCATGACAGGCCTTTCTGGACGCCCAAGCGCAAGGTGCCTCAAATGTGAGGCGACGCAGCCCGGGAACACTGGAGCACCTATCCGAAGTCAAGATATATGGTTGTGACCCATAATGGAGAAGAGGAATCGGCAATGTTTCAATCAGACCTAGGGAAACTCGAAAGAGAAGTGCTGCGACAAGAGAGGGAGGAACAGGCATGAGGTTCAGAGCCATTCTTTGCCCTTGGAAGGAGAATGGCAGTCCTCCAGTCCTCAGATATGACTACCAATACAGCGTCGCTGGTATGCTCTACAATCTGATGATTGGGGCAGAACCAGAACTCAAGCACCTTCACGACTCAAAGGAGTTCAAGTACTTCACATTCTCTCGTCTTGAGGTGCCAAGGAGGAGGGCGCTTTCCCAGGGGCTCGTCCTGTTGAGCGACGATGCATATCTGTGGGTGAGCAGTCCGGATGACAGGCTTGTCCGTGTGCTGGGAAAGAGAATGCTGGAGTCGCAGGAGATGTCTATCGCCTCTGTGAACTTCTCAGTTGCAGGCATCGACTTGCTAGGGCCTTTCAACTCTACGGGTGATGAGCAGTTCACAACAATGTCGCCGATAGTACTGAGGACGGTCCGCGAAGGCGACGGCACGAAGAGGACGTGGGACCTGTCTCCTGACGATGACGAGTTCGCAGGCTATCTCATCAAGAACCTCGAACGGAAATATGCGACCTACACCGGAGAGGCCTCCAAAGGCATCACAGAGGTCACCGAGATCTCGAACTGCCACAGCAAGCGGATTGAGATTGACGGGATATACCACCGTGCACACATGATGGACATATCGATGCGCGGGCCTCCCGAGGTGCTCAAGTTCGCTTACGACTGCGGGCTCGGGGAAAAGAACTCGATGGGCTTTGGAATGGTCCGGTTGAGGGGGCGATGAACACCATGTCCAAGACGAAGCGCACAGGGCAGACCACTGTGGCAGCAAGACCTCTCTTCTCATTGACCGGGAATCCGTTCGTCGACAACGGACTCGCTGCACTCTGCGTCATGGCCGGTAAGCAGAGACCTGAAGAACTGGACATTGAAGATGTCAGGACCCAGGCGCAATACATTGTCAACGTCTATTCGCAGCCAGCAGTCAAGAAGATAATCCACGGCATGTTCTTTCCCAACTCGGAGCTCGTCAATCCTGTAGTCAAGGATGGCATGACGAAGTATCAGACGCTCATGACGGACCTCATTGAGAGACTCAGTGCGCCTCAGAGCAGGGGAAGCTGTGTCGCGTGCGGTCTGAGAGATGGTGACCCCGTGGGAAAGACACGAGTGCCTCTGCTTGGTTCTAAAAAGCTGGTCAACTTCTTTCCTTCGGGGGTGGAGGGAGAGCGTTTCTGTCCCAACTGTATCGTGGCAGTACAGTTCCTGTTACTGGCTGTTGAGAAAGCGGGGTGGCCATTGATGCTGCACACCTCGAACTGGACTATCCAGTATGCATACGTCAAGGGTGCAGTCAACCGGTTCAAGAGACAGGCTGCGAGCAAGGAGTATGGACTGGCAGATAGAGGCTACAAGCAGTCTGCAGGTCTCAATGCAGTCTATGAGACCATCAGAGAGATACTCGACGACCCAGATGTCCAAGCAATGTCGGATTCAGCTGAGCTGGTCGCACCGCTACGGTTCTATCACTTTACGAATTACGGCCAAGGTCCTGATGTGCGATTCTACGACATACCGAGCAGTGTGGTGGACTTTCTCTTGCAGATCAGGACCAGAATGGACACATGGCTGAGAATTGTTCGCAGGGGGTATTCGTCGAAGAAGAAGGGCGACCCCGAAGAGCTCGAGTACACGACAGAGAATGATGTATACAGGCAGATCACGGACGGAAAGTCCATTGTGAAGTACTTCTTCGAACAGGAAGACTACAAGGTGATTGGGGACTGGCAACTGGTGTCAGTATACCTTGCGAGGTTGAGGATGATGGACGACAAGCGAATAAACACAGTCAGGGATGTTGCAGACCGAATCCTTGCGTTCAGCAAGAAGACCGGGTCAGCAAGACGAATACAGCAGATGCACTGGGCAAGGACCTACAGGGAGTTCCGGTCCGTGCTTCTCAAACTGCAGGAGGAGATGGTTCGCAAGAGCGGCGAGCCATTGGTATCCTACGACGAGTATGTTCTGGACCTCGCTCCAGAGGGTGGACAGGAGTGGCAGGAGACTCGCGACCTGCTCCTATTCCGTATATACGAGATGGGGTGCGATTGGCTTGCGAGTCAGCCCGAAGCCGCTGAGGGAGCGGACTCAGAACAACAGACTATGGAGGTAACAGAATGACAAAGGTGATTCAAGGATTCGTGATGGTTGACACATGGGCAGCAGCTCTCAACAATGCAGGAGTTCAATCATCAGAACGAACAGACAACATAGTGCGAACAAAGGTGATATGGAGAGGCCGTCAGGCCTATCCGTATGTGTCCGGCCAGTCATGGAGATACTGGTGGCGCAACACTCTTGCCGTACGGAAGGGCTGGCAGCTGTCCCCCATAAACAGAGAGGCAAAGATTGCCTACACGGCTGCGGACCCTCTCACATACCCGGATGACGACATCTTTGGATACATGCGTGCGCCCAAGAGCGAAAAGGACGAGAGCGGAAAGAAGACGAAGACCACGACATTGACTCGTCTGTCCGTGCTCAAGAACTCTCCACTGATATCGACAGGTGCACACAAGCCGACTGAGGACTTCGGGACCTTCTCAAGACTTGAAGGCAACCCGGTGCCCTATGAACACGAGTTCTACTCCACAGTCCTGAAGGGCCTCTTCTCCATAGATGTAGAGTCGGCGGGAGTGTTCAAGAGCATCGCCTCGGCCGGGAGTCAGAACATACCTGAGGACTTCAAGATTCCCGCTCAGCTGGCATCAAAGTGTGAGAAGATCGAGCGCGGGGTCGCAATGAAGAAGGACATACGCATACAACGCATCAGAGACACTGTCGAGGTCATTCCGCATCTGGAAGGTGGCGCCATGCAGGCCCGACATCTGACACGGGTAGCGCCCAGTCTGTTGGTGATAGCAGCCTTCAAGACGGGTAGCCATGTACTGTCTCATCTTGGCAAGGAGGAGTCGGGCTCGGCTAGGCTCAACATCGAGGCCCTGAAGCAAGTGATCACAGACTACAGAGGAGAGCTTCTGACGAAGCTCTATGTGGGTCGTGAGACCGGGTTCCTTGATGAGCAGTCAGGTGAGATAGACCGACTGGTCGCCGAATACAACAAGGACATAGTGGTAGCAGGTTCAGTAGCAGGCGTTGTGAAGATGTTCTGCGAGGAGATACCCAAACTGGTAGGCTGATGGGGTGGTCAGATGAAGGCACTGCGCGTGGAGGTCACTGCATGGACTGCCTCCTTCCGATACGGAGGGTTCATGATTGGCATCCAGCCCACCCTGCCCATGCCTCCGCTCTCCACTCTCTATGGCCTGTTGTCTGCAGCTGCAGGACGTCCTATGACCCCGCATGACACCTTTCTGGCATACACCTTCAGGAGTGAAGGCAGCACTGTTGACCTGGAGCGAATAATGGAGGTCGAGCCGGGAGTCGGCGGCAAGTGGAACGTGATAAACCGCGAATGGGTCTATCAGCCGCATCTGACCCTGTACGTCAATCCAAAGATGAGACCACACTTCGAGAAACCCTACTTCCCGCTGCTACTTGGTCGGTCATCAGACCTTGCCAGTATCCACTCTATCAAGGAGGTTGAACTCCAAGAGGTGAGTAGTAGAGAGTCAAGCACATTCGGTCACAGTATCTACACTCACCCTCCTGCGGGATACCGAAGGACGACCATGTATGCCTTGCCTGTCTACTTCACTGATGACATCCCACGTGTGGCAGTCGGGACGAGACCTTTCATGATGGTCACCGAGGCCTATGAGGGACATGGAGAGGGAGTACGCGACCCGGACGTGGGTCTCACCATGGAGCTGTTCACAGCTGAATCACTCGGACTTGGTAACCCATCGCAGAACAACTAGACCTGAGGCGAGTTCATGACGCTTCTTGCGAAGCCGGACGAACCTCTCGCCGAACACACGGCTTGTACACTCAGAGTACTCATGAGCATGGATGGGCTGCGGGCGTGCCACACGACACTTGCAGGGTATGACGTCCACGACTGCGTGGCACTAGCTCTCGCAGTCCACGACATGGGAAAGGCAGCCGAGGGCTTCCAGCGTCAACTGAACAGCAAGGACATGAAGGCAGACTCCAGTCGAACAGGAGGAGTCGAGGCTAGAAGACGATGGAACTATCGGCATGAAATACTCTCGGCTGCAATAATGTCCACCATGGACTTCTCTGCAGCACCACCCGACTACGAACAGAATGCGGCTCTGGGAGTGCTCAGTCATCACAAGGACTTGGACACACTGTGGTCGGGCTTCTCCACAGTACCGAAGACAGGTCTTGGTTACTCGAAGTACATCGAGCGTCTGAAGGAACTCCATGGAGCCTTTCGTGAACTCTCTTCTATCGCAGTGAGCATGAGGGATACCATCTCGAGTCTATTCCCAGTGGCTCGAAGGGTGTTGGACACGTTCATCGATGATGAGGATGAACTGATGAGACGTATGCGGGCGAGGGATCCGTTCAACGCTTACTTGGCGGGATATAGGCGTACTCGGCCCTGTTTGACACTCCAACAGAAGATGAGCGGAGTCCTGCTGAAGGGGCTCATCACAGCCTGCGACCATCTGGCATCCGCAGGTCATAGCTCAACTCGTTCCGCAGACTGGGACGCACCGGTCCCGCCACATCCACGTCCAGTGCAGCTGTGGGCAGACTGTCTGAGAGGTTCGGGAATACTCGTGGCAAGGACCGGTATCGGGAAGACCGAGGCGGCACTCATGTGGGCACGGAGAAACATGCGTCCCGGCGGGCGGCTGTTCTATCTGCTTCCGACCGTGGCCAGCATTAACCGCATGTATATACGTCTTCGTGACGGATACTCGCGGGGTGCGCCCGCAGACTATGATCTCGTGTCGATGCTACATCATCGCTCATCGCACTATCTGCACTCCTACTACTCTGATGAGGAGTACATTGAGCAAGGAGTATCACCCGAATACTTGGCGAACTTGTCAAGACAGGTCTACTCCCCTGTCAAGGTCACCACACCATTCCAGCCTCTGAAGAGCATATTCGGCATGAGAGGATATGAGAAGGGACTCGTTGACCTCTCCCACTCTTGCATTGTCGTTGACGAGATTCACTCCTATGACCCGCATGTGATGGCACTGATCCTCGTGATGCTCAACATCGCAAGGCAATACGGTGCACGTGTCCTGCTGATGTCAGCCACCCTGCCTGCGTTCGTGATAGCAATGCTCCAGAATGGGATTGGCATACCTCCGGGGAACACACACATCTACACACAGGAGGATGACTACTCACGTCATCGACTCAGACTCATCGAGGGATCCATGAGCGACCACATGGACATGATTGCGGAAAAGTCGAAAGAGCGACGAACACTTGTCGTGTGTAACACCGTGAATAGGGCCATTGAGACATATCTTGCACTGAGAGACCGCGTTGGGAGGGAGAAGTCTGCAATCCTACACAGTCGGTTCATACTCCGGGACCGGATAGAGCGCGAGCGTGAGCTTGACGGAGCACAACTGGCCGTGGCAACTCAGGCCGTGGAGGTCTCACTTGACTTGGACTTTGACCAGATGTTCACTGAACCCGCCCCGATTGACGCGCTGGTACAGAGGTTCGGTCGAGTCAACAGGCAGCGACGGCTTGATGAAGCGCCGCTGTACGTCTTCACAGCAGGCGGAAAGTACGACAAGCATGTGTACCGGAACTACGGAAGAGTCGAGCGTACTGTTGAGGTGCTCAGGTCGCACGAGTCGGACTTGCAGAAGGGACTGACGGAAGGGACTACCAGGCAACTGGTGGATGAGGTATACCAGTCGGGTTACTCGCAGGACGAACAGAATCAATTCGAGACAGCCATGCGCAGCCTGTCCGACTGGTGGAGCAGCTTTGGACCCTTCCGTAAGGGGAGTCCGGACGAGTTCTACAGACTATTCGACGCGGTGGATATCATCCCCTCCTGCTTCGACCAGCAAGTCCAGGAGATCATGTCGAAGAAGAGATGGTTTGAGATACCAAACTACGTGGTTTCAGTGCCAATACACGCATACGTGCGCTTCTATAGTGCGAACTTGGTGAGGAGGACAGAACCACACCCCATCTGTGAGGTCGACTACGACCCGGAACTCGGTCTTCGAGTCGACAGCATCGGCGAGAGGAAGGAGTCTGGGGATGACTTCATCATGTGAGGTGATAAGAACGGGCGATACAGCAGATGACTGGAGCGTGGCTCTTGAACGGCTGAACGGCACCATGGTGAACTACTATGTCGTATGCAAGAGGAAACTCTGGCTCTTCTCCAGGAACCTTGGCCGAGAACAGGACAGTGAACTCGTCACAATCGGAAAGCTGATCCATGAGTCTTCGTTCAAGAGACGCGAGAAGGAAGAACTGATTCTGGGACGCGTCAAGATTGACCACACCACGCGCTCCGGAAGACTGATCGTTCATGAGGTGAAGAAGTCAAGGAGCCATCCGGAGGCCGCAAGGGCTCAGCTCCACTTCTACATTTGGTTCCTTGAGCGACTGGGGGTGACGTGCGAAGGACAACTTCACTTCTATGGCGAAAAACAGAGGGAGGACGTGTCATTGGGACCAAGCGAGCGAGCGTATTTGGAAGCCATCATACTCGACGCATTGAGGACAATCGACTCCCCATCTTCTCCAGAGTGTCAGCGCTCCGCCCTCTGCAGAAAGTGTGCTTATCGCGACTACTGCTGGGCGTGAGAACATGAAACGGAATCTGTACCTCAGCTCGAATGGTAGACTTCACAGAAAGGAGTCCACGATATACTACTATACCAAGGATGGCACTCGGGTCATCCCGATAGACCAGGTCAAGTCAATCACCGCTATCGGCCGAGTGTCGGTCACTTCTGGAGTCATCTCGTTTCTCTCCCAGAAGGGTATACCGCTACACTTCTTCGGGTACTATGGTAACTACGAGGGCTCCTTCTATCCCAGAAGACGACTGGTCTCAGGCTTTGCTATAGTAGCCCAAGCCGCTGCACACCTTGATGTTCATAGACGAATGCGTATCGCCAGGGCAATCGTCCAGTCCTGTATCAAGAACATGGTCTTTGTCTGCACGAGGTATGCACACAAACAAAGCGAACTCTCAGACGTGGTACTCCAACTCGAAGCGGCACATGACCAAGTCCCTAGCGCAGTCGACGTCGCTGAGCTGATGAGTATCGAGGGGAGAGCGTGGATTGCCTACTACTCGGGCTTCAACCTGATGTTGACCAACTTCAGAATGGGTGGCAGAGTCAAACGACCTCCTAACAACCCCGTAAACGCACTCATCAGCTTCGGAAACAGCCTCCTCTATTCTACCATACTCACTCAGATATTCCACACCCAGCTGGATCCATCGATAAGCTTCCTCCACGAACCAATGGAACGTAGGTTCTCTCTCGCTCTTGACATCGCAGAGGTGTTCAAACCCAGTCTGGTGCACCTCCTCATACTGAAGGCACTCAACCTTCGTCAACTCACACTAGACGACTTTGACCATGAAACAGGCTGCTGTCTCCTCAATGAGTCCGGCAGAAGAACATTCCTCTCATTGCTCGATGCAAACCTCCGCGAGACTGTCCGGCATCCCCATCTCAAGAAGTCGGTGTCCAATGAGTATCTTCTCCGACTGGACTGCTACAAACTCCAAAGACATATCACCGAGAACTCCGACTATTCCCCGTTTCTTGCCTCCCGAGGTTACTGAAGTGTACGTCGTCCTCGTCTACGACATAGATGTGACAAGAATCGATAAGGTCCGTAACCTCCTGAAACGCTACCTGTTCTGGATTCAAAACTCGGTCTTCGAAGGCGAGATATCTGACTCATCCTTCAAAGCTATGACTCAGGAAGTCAAGGCACTCATCGATACCAACTACGACTCCATCGTCATCTACATAATGAAGTCCCAAGCATCCGCTAAGAGACAGATCATCGGCCTTGACCTCTCACTACGTGACTTTATCGTCTGACTTCCTAAAACCTTTATAAATGACTTGCATCACCGGAGGTTTTGGAGCACACCTCCGTACAGCGACCACCATAATCCTTATCTGCGAGAAAGGAGCAAAAAAGCCTGCGGTTCCAATCAGACTAGAAGTAGGGTTGAAACTTGATCATGGCGTCGGGTCGCGCATAGGGGGTGGCTGCGTTCCAATCAGACTAGAAGTAGGGTTGAAACCCTGATCAGCGTGCTGTACTGCACGCGCCACACTATAGTTCCAATCAGACTAGAAG
>JACAEL010000002.1 GCA_013388835.1 Candidatus Thorarchaeota archaeon
GTCATCATGAACCCGACCTTCTCGATGTACTCGGTGTGTACGGTTCGGGCTGGAGGGGTACCGATATACGTCGACCTACAACCGGACTTCTCTCTGGACCTTGAGGGTGTGCTTGAGGCGTGCCCGGATGCAAGCCTCGTCTTTCTCTGTTCTCCCAACAATCCGACGGGCAATCAGTTCGACACAGATGACATCCTGCGAATAGTAGGAGAGACCCCCGGGATGGTCCTACTTGACGAAGCATATGTCGAGTTCGCGGACAGCTCTCTGGTATCACTCCCGCTGAAGTATGACAACGTGGTCGTGCTGCGGACCATGTCAAAGGCATTCGGGCTTGCATCCCTGAGAGTGGGTTACTGTATCGCCTCTGAAGATGTGGCATTCCAGCTGAGAGAGCGACTTCAACTGCCCTATCCGGTCTCGTCAGTCGCGGTGGCAACAGCACAGAGGATGTTGAAGTGGAGAAAGGTGGTCCTAGAGGCATGCTCGCGTCTCAGTCAGACAAGGGCTAGATTCCTGTCGCTTCTTGCTGAAGTGCAGGGGGTGAGCGCCTTTGACTCACAGGCCAACTTCGTCCTGATGGACTGTAACACTCCCTCGGCATCTGTTGTGTCCAGAATGAGAGAACGCGGATACTTGCTCCGCGACATCGGAACGGCGTGTGGCTATCGTAACCTTGTGAGAGTGACAGTCCCGCCTCCGGAGTCTCTTGATAGTGTCGTTGCAGCACTGAGGGAGGTGGTCGACTAGTGTCTCGCAGCGCAGAGGTCGAGAGGCAGACGAGAGAGACACGCGTGGCAGTTTCAGTGGACCTTGACGGCATTGGCACATCGGAGATACAGCTCAGCATGGGGTTCCTACGACACATGCTTCAGAGTCTGGCGACTCACAGCGCCATTGACATGCGTGTCACAGCAACCGGTGACCTTGATCATCATGTGTCAGAGGACACCGCACTCTGCCTAGGCGAGGCGGTGAGGAAGGCGGTGGACACGAACCTCGGTATAGTCCGTTTCGGTCACGCTGTGGTGCCCATGGACTGTTCACTCTGCGAGGTGGCCCTTGACTTGGGCGGCAGAGCATACTCGGTGATTGACCTTGGTCTTGCCAGCCCATCAGTCGAGGGGTGGTCTTCCGATGATGTGGAACACTTCTTCAGAAGTCTGTCGACGAGTCTGAAGGCCAACCTACATGTCCGGTGTCACTACAGCCGCAATGACCACCACTGTGTGGAGGCTGCATTCAAGGCGCTCGGTCTCTCATTGCGTCAAGCGACAGCACTTGACCCGCGAAGGGCAGGTGTTCCGAGCTCGAAGGGGGTGCTGTGACTGTTGCGCGCGGCGCTGATCGACTATGGTGCCAGCAACACATTGAGCGTGACCGCAGCTCTTCAGCGAGCGGGATTCGCAGTCCACATCACCTCAGACTCACAGGGGCTGCTGGACCACGACGCGATAGTCATTCCGGGTGTGGGGCACTTTCGGACCGCGGCCCTTCGGCTTGTACCCATGCGCAGGGCACTCTCACAGGCGGCTGAAGAGGGGATACCTATTCTCGGGATATGCCTGGGTCTGCAGGTCCTGTTCGAGAAGAGCGAAGAGTCGCCCGAGCCGGGCCTAGGTCTGATGAGAGGCCGGGTTGCATTGATCTCCGGAGGTGAGAGAGTCCCACACATCGGATGGAACGAGATAGTGGCCACGAAGGACTCTGCCCTTCTGAACGGTATCGAGGATGGCTCGCGGGTCTACTTTGTCCACTCGTACCACGTCCTGCCGGAAGACCCAGATACAGTAGCAGCGGTGACCGACTACGGTACTACCCTCGTGTGTGTTGTTGCTGCCGACAACGTGCTCGGGACTCAGTTTCATCCAGAGAAGTCCGGTTCTGTTGGCTCTCAGGTCCTGAAGAACTTCTGCGAGATTGCCAGGAGAGGATAGAATGATCGTGATTCCTGCTATCGACATACTTGACGGAAGAGTGGTACGTCTGGAACAGGGTTGTCCGGACCGTGAGCTGAGGATTAACGGGTCGCTGGAGTCCCTGGCGCGGAAGTGGGAAGAACAGGGTGCGGGCCTCCTGCATCTGGTGGACATTGGTGCGGCGCTGGGCCGTACGCCCTTCAACCGGGACAACGCCTTGCTGGCACAACGTATCAGGACCAGGGTGCAGATGGCCGGAGGCGTCAGAACCCGTGAGCTTGCCGCCACACTGCTGGATTCGGGTGTCTACCGTGTGGTGATGGGCACCGTGTGCGTGGAACAGCCAGCAGTACTTGAAGGACTTGTGGAGGAGTACGGGGACGAGAGAGTTGCAGTGGCCTTGGACTGTGATGGCACAGGCATCCGCACGCACGGGTGGACGCACAGGACGGAACGGTCACTGAGCGGCTTCGTCGAGTCTCTGTGTGACGCCGGAGTCAGTGTCTTTATCGTCACTGCAGTGAAACATGACGGAATGCTATGCGGCCCTGACCTGCGGCTGATGGAGACCGTAATGGCAAGCGGGGTTTCAAGGCTTATCGCCGCGGGTGGCATAGGGTCTCTGCAGGACATCGAACGCGTGAGAGACCTTGGTGCCGAAGGAGTGGTGATAGGCCGTGCCCTGTACGAGAATAGGTTCTCGTTCAGCGAGGCATCCGCGGCCGCAAGGGGGTGAAGAGTCAAGTGGTGCTCGCAAAGAGAATAGTGCCATGTCTGGATGTGGACCGCGGACGTGTGGTGAAGGGTGTGAACTTTCAGTGCCTCGAGGATGCCGGAGACCCTGTGAAGCTGGCCGTGAGGTACTGCCAGGAAGGAGCCGATGAGCTGGTGTTGCTCGACATCTCAGCCTCGCACGAAGGCAGACCCACAGTGTTGGACGTCGTCCGTCGTGTGGCCTCAAACATCGACATCCCGTTCACAGTTGGCGGAGGAATACGTTCTTCACAAGATGCCCTGCGTGTACTCGAGTCTGGCGCGGACAAGGTCTCCGTTAACACGGCCGCTGTCGCAGACCCCTCATTGATTCAGGCGGTGGCGGACGTCTTCGGCAGACAGTGTGTCGTGATTGCGGTTGACGCACGAAGAGGCGCTTCAGACAGTACTCCCCAGAGCGGCTATGAGGTGACCGTGCAGGGTGGACGCGTTGCAACTGGCAGAGATGTGGTGCAGTGGTGCCGTGAGGCCACGATGCTTGGTGGCGGTGAGATCCTGCTGACATCCATGGACCGTGACGGTGTCAAGTCGGGCTACGATATAGAGCTGACCCGTCTGGTGACGAAGAGCGTGCGCGTGCCTGTGATTGCCAGCGGTGGTGCTGGCTCCCTACAGGACATCCATGATGTGCTCACGGAAGGTGGTGCGGACGCAGCGCTGGCCGCCTCTATCTTTCACTATGGGCAGTTCTCCATCTGTGAGGTCAAGTCGTATCTGGAGAAACGAGGAGTGGTTGTCAGGCGATGCAGGTAGTGACCATTGACGAACTTGACTTTGCAAAAGGAAGCGGTCTCATGCCTGTTGTAGTCCAGGACTACACAGATGGAAGTGTTCTCACGCTTGCCTATGTGAATCGAGAGGCCCTTGTGAAGACCATCGAGACCGGCCTCGCACACTTCTACCGGAGGTCTCACGGCACCGTCATGATGAAGGGAGCCACGTCTGGAAACACACAGAGAGTTGTCGAGATTCTCACCGACTGCGACCTTGACTCCCTCGTGTTCCGGGTCATCAGATCCGGACCAGCCTGTCATCTCGGTTGGGAAAGCTGTTTCAGCCGAGTCGTCAGAAAGGAGTCGCAACAGACGATATCAGTCCGGACTTCATCAGACACCTTAGTCTGCTGACTGCATCCTTCCAGAGACCCTGCTGTGCCGCCATGGTCACAAGTGGCAGCATGTTTATGAGCCCGGAAGAGGACGGAGGCTTGGCAGCTACGCCACAGGCGCTGTGGAGGTTATGGGTTCTGGTTGAGACACAGTTCTTTCCCTGAGAATCGGAGTACGCAGAAGAGCGTACAGGAAGAGTCGCCCTTTGCAAATCTGAAGAGGTACTTCGTGCACGGGCTCATCCTTGAGCTCGGTCTCGTTCCACCAGCATTCTTCGCTTTGGCCCCACTCTTGGAGCTATACATTTACAGTCCTTATTTCCCTCTCTACATTGTTCTTCTCGTTGTGCCCATGTACATGGCCACCATTGTTTTGAACAACATACTGTGCAGAAGAATATGGGGCATAAGACCTAAGGCTACGTGTTTGAGTCTCTTGGGACAGGGCATAGCAATAGTGTTGATCCTACCAACTCCGGTAATCCTTATTGTCGTGTTGATGTACGAGTTGACGCCCATCGCCCCGTTCCTGCTTTACGCCCCCGCCATCTCGGTTCTTCTTGTATTAAGTGTCTTGGTGGGACACGTCGCAAAGAACAGTGCAGAGGAGTTCGAAGATGAATACGAGGGAGTTCAAGAGCTGGCGTCAATCAAGGACCGACACGTGAGTTGTCCCTACTGTGGTTGCTCCGCATTGGTCCGAAATGACCGACCGACCGTGTGCCCCAAGTGCGGACAGACCATCGGTGGTCCAACAGGTGCAGGAATTGAATGACTCGTGGTCAAGAGCCTTAGTGCATGCTTGAGGTCGATAGTCATCCACATGGCCAAGATTCGGGAGCACGACTCGCGCGCACATAGTTCGGTGATGGCAATGCTCTCAGAGTCTACAACAGGTACTTGAAAGCAGGGCATCGCGGAGTGTGCAGGATGCAAGAGACCATGCGGTCATCTATTCATGCAGATGTACTGACACTTTGGAGCGACTTGCCGCCGGCGGGAGTTGTGCGACGTCCACCGCACTCATTGAGAGGAGTGTATAACGTCGTCCACATGCGGGCCATGGGATCTGTAACATGCTCCCCGCGACAAATCAATACGCCGACCTACACTGTCAGCATATTGTCGTTCTGGGGCAAGTCCTCGGCAGCGGCACTTCATCGGAAGCTTGTTCGGCAGGATTTCGACAGGCTTATTAGCACCGACCCTGACCTGATGCTCGGGGTATTCCCTATGAGTTTGGGTGGAGATTCCTCAGAGATTCAGAGAGACTACAAAGTAGTCCAGAAACTAGTAGCACTCAGGCCCGTTTTTGAGGTGTACGACGAGAGCACCGGGCAAATGGTTGCTGTGGCAAGACAGACATGGACGAGCATCTTCAGGAGTACAGTGAACTTCGAAGACGCAGGCGGAAACAGGATTCTCACTGCAAAGGGTGGATTCTTGAGCAAGACATTCTGGCTGCTCGACGCCAGCGGGCAGAAGGTGGCCAAGATAACCCGACCATGGATTGCGTTGCGAAAGAGCTTCAAGATCATATACCGTGACGAGGAGATAAAGGCACAAGGGGGGTATCTTGCGATTGGTTTTGAGGCAAGAAGTGCAGGTGGTTCCTTTGCCTTCAAGCTTAACAAGAAGATACTTGCAGTCCGCGATCAGTTCCGTGTGTCAGTAGGCAGCTACGTCGACTGGCTCCACGCAATAGCGATGGCGATTATCGTCGACAGAGTCTTCTTCAGGGGTTCGGGGTGCGGCCTGCGCTGCATCTGCTGCTTGGGACTCCTAGCTGTACTATTCATAGCTACGCTGTCCCTCATGCTAATGCCCTAGTCCTAAGTGTCGCGGCAGTCGGCTAGGAGTTGGGCAATCCGTGAGGTGTCGTGTGTGGTGCTTGCATAGCTTGATGCAGTAGCGTCGAGCTGCAGGTCGCTTCGACACCTCGACGGACCTCCAGGAGTAATCTTGGTGCCTCTTCGTGGACCGACAGGACTCCTGTGTTCAACTCCATCCGACTGACCATGAACGGGTCATTCAACTCATGTCTAGTATGCGGGTCGGGATGAACCTGCAGTCTGGGTTGGGACATCTGTCTTAGTGAAGTCATTAGACAGGACTCACAGCAGAGTGGAGCATAGTGAGCTCAGTCAGACCCGCGACCTCGGAGACTGCGATGCAGGGGCTGGGCTCTTTCTCACATACTCGTGACGAAGGGCTTCCCTTCTCGCCGACAGAGTATCTGAATCACATTACGTCCGGTGAATGCGCACGCTGGTACTCCGCCGCCGGGGAGCACCCATTGTCCGGCCATGTAGAAGCAATTCAGTCCCGGGAGTGTCCGGGGTATCTGAGTCATGAGCGACTCTCTTGTCATCAGCCAGCCCATCGGCGAGCCCCTGTCGTTGAGAGTGTATCGCCACGTTGTGAACGGGGTGGCCACATCGACCATATCAACCTGAGCGGATATCCCTGGGTATACTTCCTCGAGACGCGCGATGGTCTCCCTTGCCAGCCGGGCCTTCTCTCCATCGTACCCGGTCTGGTCCTCCCTGAGCTTCTTCCAGTGGTCCCAGTCTGTCTCAAACATTACCTGAATCACGGTCTTGCAGGTGGGCGCGAACTCGTCGCTGTAGTTGAGCAACCTCAGGGGAAGGAAGCGACATGAGCGGTCTCCGATGACCATAGGGTCCTTCATGCAGAACACGATGAACGGCGGTGTTGAAACGAACTGCCGGTCAACCCCCAAACTCACCATCACTATCGGATCATACCGCCTCCAACGCTCATATCGATTCACAGTCCTGTCATCAACGTACTTCCCACCAAGGAGCTGGAAGATTGTGGAGTATCCATCAGCAGCAGAGACCACAATGTCCGCCCTGTGTTCGGTCCCATCAGCAAGTGTGACCCCGACTGCACTGTCATTCTCGACGATGACTCGAGTGACAGTGGACCTGTAAATGATGCGTCCGCCAAGCGCCTCATATCTTCGGACGATTGGTTCTATGAAGCCCTGACAGCCGCACTTCAAGAGACCTAGCTGACCTGCGGCTACGGAGGCAAGTATCATTATCACGAACCAGACTGGTGCTTCCGGTCCGAAGATGCTCTCAAGTACCATCCGGAGGAACGGACTACGGAGTCTTCTTGCAAACTCCCGGGTGGACTCTGCATACTTCCCAATCAGGAACTTCAGCAGCCCTCGCATCTCCCACATCTCCTTCAACGAGCCGAAGCGAGTCCGAAGCTCAGGAGGCACACCGCTCATTCCGAGGTCTGTCAAGAATGGAGCGTTTGTCATCCATCGGACCTGCTTGAGAAGGAGCTGAATCTCCTTCGCATCCTCGGGAGCAGCTGCAATCAGGTCCCTCTCAAGTCTGTCAAGGTCTGATGTGAGATCTATGCACTTGTCGCCTGTCTCATCAACAACCCTCATATAACTCGTCATGTCCGTGAGCGTGTCCGGCTCTGCAGTCCCAAGTTCCCGGTACACACGGTTGATGGCAGATCCGTTTCGATGCCCGATGAGAAAGTGAATGCCCCCGTCGATTAGGTAGTCTTTCCTTCGCCACGCAGCAGCCAGTCCCCCCGCTTTGGAGTGATGCTCAAAGATGACACTTCTGTATCCGTTCATCTGCGCATAGCACCCAGTGGCAAGTCCTGCGATTCCTGCACCAATGATTATCATCGACTTCCCGCTCACGTCACCTGGACCCCCTGCTTGCCGCTTAGCGAGGACAATGACTGCCCAATGATCGTGTCCCAGACCTCCGCAATCTCAATCTCGGCTGCAATCGCTCTGCTCAGGCTTCTGTCCTTCCCCTTGTTCTGTACAGTCAAGGTCCGAAGCCGTTCAACGAACTGCCTGTTCCCCTGTAGTATCTGCTGCAGCATCGATGCTATCAAGCTTGATGATGACATGAATCTGTAGCCATAACCCGTTTTTCGAGAGCCGGTCTTCTCAGCAACCCCGTAGGACTCGAGTACCTTGAGGGCTCGATTGACGGAGGGCACAGAAGTGGCATACTTGGGCTCCGGCAGTATCTCCCTTAGCTTGTGGGATATCATCTGCTGCGACAATTCGCCCGACTCGAGCGCCAGTAGCGCCTCGACGTATCCATAGTACTCCGGGAAACCATAGCTTCTGTACGCTCTGCCTATAGTCATCAGGAACTCCCTTCGCAGTTCGGTTTCTTCCATTTGCCCGTCCTCACGATGTACTCATGTTTCTGATTATAAGAATTTCGGAAGTCCGAAAGACCGAAGTTGGGGTCGCCGGTATCATCTGGCAGAATACGCTCATGCCATGGCTTCAAAGACTGGAGCAGTTCATATCAGGGATACTGACCAGCAAAGCCCACGTTCAGTGGGGGTGATTGCTTCTACAAGATATGCCCCTGTGCTGGGCCGGCCGGAATCCTCGGCTCCGCCATGTTGAATAGGCTTTGAGTGTCAGCGTGCTAGTGACCGTCGGTGAGCATTGAGATAAGACGAATCGGCTGTGTTCGCGTGTCTGATGGCCCTGTGTACTCAGTCCAGTTGGAACCCGAGTACTGGGACGCCGTTCTCGGGCTGGAGCAGTTCTCACACATCATTGTCCTATGGTGGATCTCCGGCTGTGACACGGAAGCTGCACGCAAGACCCTGAGAGTCCATCCGAGAACGCCTGAAGGTGCTGCAACTCCTCTGTCAGGGGTGTTTGCGACAAGGTCCCCAAAGAGACCCAACCCGATAGGGCTTAGCGTTGTGAGACTCATCGACATCGTGGAGTCGACCAAGTCTATCGTAGTGGACCGGATAGATGCTTTTGAAGGCTCGCCGGTGATAGATATCAAGCCGTACATGCCATCATCCGACCGTGTCCATTGTCCAAGGACTCCCGAGTGGGCATCAGGTCTGCCGCACGCCCACGGTTCTCCGTAGTTCCTCGACATTCATCAAAGGGCTTATGTGAAAGTGCGACGCGCGTGGAGATAGGCCTGGCAAATATGCAAAGCACGCTCTTCGATGACTTTGTGAACTTCATCGTGACTCTGCTTACTCCCTTCGGGATCGGTGACCGAGTAATCGCGACAATGATTGCGCTCATCCCCTTCTTGGCAGTGGTCTATGTAGTGTACCTGGTGGTCATCAGGAGCATTCACCTGTCTTTTCGTAGACTCGGTGTGCCAATACAGGCTCGGACCGGAGTGGTATTCGTCGTCCGCCTGTTCTTCTTCGCGATTGCCCTTGTCACTGTGATGACTGCGACCAGCCAGCCCGGAGGCGGTGCTGCTCTTGCCCTGACTACATTGATAGGTACTGCCATCGGTCTGGCCTTCTCAAGAGCATTGTCGAATCTTGTGAGCGGCCTCTATGTGTTTGCTTCAAGGCCCTTCCGGGTCGGAGACTACGTGCGCATAGGTGACACCGAAGGGCTAGTCTTGGAGATCACGCTGAACTACACCCGGATACTTCTTCCGGACCACACCAGGCGGTTCGTCCCCAACAGCAGAGTGGTTGATGAGGGTGTCGTGAACTACAGAGTCCGCGTCGATGACTACTGTGCGGAGAAGGGAATTGCGTGCTTCCAGACGGGTCAGGAACATGATGATCGGCACTGGGACGACGCACTTGACAAACTGAGATTCCTTGCGAAGGGCGATGAGGTGTATCGTCATGTGTTCGACATTGATACGGGTCGGGATGATAACGCGGAGGCGCTGGCCAAGGCGTTCGATGAGGTCTGCGACAAGTGGCAGTCTGTCTTTCTTGAACGACCCGAGTTCTTCATGACTCACTGGGCCAGTGGTATCGTCTACAGGTTCGCCTACATCGTGAGGAATCCCCGGTCAATACTCTCCGAGGGGATGCAGTTCCGGTTCGAGGTCGCTCAGGCGGTGTTGAGGGCAAGGGCTCTCTGAGTCAGACACTAGACCCATCCACGCTTTCGGAATAGTACGAGCAGGGCGATTCCTAACGAGAGCATCAGGGCGAGAAGAATCGGGTAGCTGTAGGGCCAATGGAGTTCAGGCATATACTCGAAGTTCATACCATAGATGCTGGCGAGAAGCGTCATAGGAATGAATATCGTGGAGATGACTGTGAGGACCTTCATCACCTCATTGAGTCTGTTGCTCACCGCTGAGAGATAGATGTCCATGAGTCCGCTGATGGCCTCTCGGTATATCTCCAACATGTCGACGGTCTCGATTATGTTGCCATACAGGTCCCGAAAGTATAGGCTGGAGGACTCCTTGACGAGTGGGATCTCTGCATGGTTGAGTTTCAGGACCGCTTCTCTGAGTGGCCAGACGTGACGACGCATGTCCATGACCGCGCGCTTCAGTTCGTATACGCGGCCAAGCACCTCCTGCGAGGCGGCTGTCTCCACGATTGTATCCTCAAGCAGCTCTATCTCGTCTCCCAGACTCTCAAGCGCCACAAAGTAACCATCCACGATGAGGTCAAGAATCGTGTGGGCCAGCATGTCGGATGACACTGTCTTGGCAGACGGTCGAGCACCAGCCATTCTCCGGGCAATCAACTCAAAGACCTGAGGTTCAACCTCCTCGAATGAGACTACTGTTCGGTCCAAGATTAGTACACTGACTTGCTCCGACCTGATGAGTTCTGGTGTGCCCTTGGCGACGGCAAACGCCCGCAGCACGACGTATACCCCATTGTCTAGAATATCAAGCTTCGGTCTCTGGTCTCGTCTCACGATGTCTTCCACTATCAGAGGGTGAATCTGGAATGGCTGACACACATTCTCAACCATACTCGCATCATGAACACCTGTGACGTGAATCCACCTGACGCGGACTTCTGGTGGCGGCGGGACGCATTCCTGCGGCTGAGCCTCTCCCGCTCTCCTCGACCCGTCTTCGAAGTAGTCAAGGATCTGAATGCGCGTTCTCGTGGTCGTCTCATCGGTTGACGCAGGGTCGCTCCTGTTCATGTGTCACTCCTCGTCTTCACGACATCCGCAATACGGGATGCGCACTTCAGACTCTGCTCCTCTAGATTGCACTTGGACGGCAATCAGAGTCGCTTCGCAAATGGTGACCGGTTCAAGATATGTGTGTTATCATTGGTTGTTGTCAAATGTGGAATCACAGGCGTGTCAGGCACAGCAGTGCAGGAGTCCTGTCCTGTATCCAAGCGAAGCATGGCGCGTGAGTGTGGTACTCTGTGTGCTCGTCCAGCTCCAGCCCCATGCGACCGCTCTCCTCGTCGAGTCAATCGTGCGATGCAACCGCTTCACCGGCCGCCTTCCCGATGGTCTGGATGTGGTCTCCGCCTCCTCGTGCGCACGTGCTGTACTCTGTTCTTGATGCACCACTTCTGTCTGTCTGGAGCGCACTGACACCTCTGCCTCGGATATGCACGAACGCTGATCCGTTGTCCAACACCTGCAATGGGTGATCCTACCTCTTCGCAGAGTCACGGAATGCCTCAGGGACCACCCTTGAAGATGGGCTCTCTTACTCCACGTTTGCGATGAGGTGTCTAGCGACTGGCATCGTCTATCACATCAATGCGACAGACGCTTCGGCCATCCCTGTAGTAGATAGGGCTCCCTGAAGTCGAGCTGCCACAACGACTCGTTGGAGCGTCATCTAGATTGACCACGGACGATAGTGCCTCTTCCTCTGCCTGTGAGGATGGACTAGGCCCAGTCATCGCATCAGCCTTATGCAATGCGAGGTGCTCCAATGCAGATGCGTTGACCTCTGGTTCACCAGTATCCGGGAGGCGCATGTGTGCGTCTTCTCTGACGGACATGTGCATTCATCTGTCGAAGACCAGTGTCTTGACTATCACGGGGACAACGACGCCCTCGATAATTGGTTCTCCGATGTCCACAAAGTCTCCCTGCTGCAATGACACCTCGTCGATGGAGAGTATGTGGTTGGTCAGTCCGGTCTCGCGCTTCATGACGTTCCCGACGCTGTTTCCGATGTCTTCATCGAAACACATCATGATGGGTCTGCCCGTGCTGACTGTCTTTGGCAGCGCCTTCAGTACGCCCTTTGCGAAACTGGTCAGGCTGTCATAGGAGGGACGCACTGCATCATTGAAGGCGAGGATCAGGTCGTCAACGCCCTCCTCGAGGTCCATCTGCTTCAGTGCATCTGTGATTGCCGTGCATATCTGTTCAGGTGAGGTCATTGCCCTTGGGACGCGAGGGACGACCGCGGGGAGATTACGCAACGGGTATACGAGTCCTTCAGACAGGAACGTGGTGGAGCCGCTGACCTGCAGACTGCTCTGCCCTGCACCAATTACGGTGGCACGGATGCGATGGTCGGGTTCTATCACGTTGTATCCGAGAGATTGAGTCCGCACGGTTATGGCTCTGGCAAGTTCTCTGCCGAGGTCTCCGAAGTCGGCCTCTTCTCGTCTGTAGATGTACTCGGCCACACCACCTGAGAAGGTGATGTCGTCGATTCGTTCAGTGAGTTTGAGCGGCGGCGTCATCATCAGCATCCGTGTGACCTGTGACTGAGCTGTACCGCGCATCGCCTCCATCAGAGAGTCGGCAAGAAACGAGCTCACTTTCTTCTTGACATCTTCGCTGATCTCCATGCCGATGTGGACCTTGAAGCCTGCCGCTTCTGAGACCAGCCTTCCCGTCTCCTCGAGACGAGTAATATGGTTCTTGTCGTCCACAGCAAGAAGCCTGCCTCCGACGTTCACTGCCGCGGTGTCCACGACTCGCCCCTGTCTGCACACTGCGATGTTGGATGAACCGCCCCCCACATCGACATTCATGATGGTCCGCCCGGTCTCGCGGGACCTCGTCACGGCGCCGGAGCCATGAGCTGCGACCACGGCTTCGAAGTTCGGGCCTGCGGTGGCGGCGACGAATCTGCCGCTCTCACCTGCCAGAAGCGCAACTATCTCCTGGGCGTTCTGTTTCCTTGCGGTCTCTCCTGTGACTATCACTGCGCCTGTGTCTACATCCAGGACTGAGAGGTCAGCAGCAGCATAGTCTGCGAGAAACAACTCACGGAGTCGCTGAAGGTCGATTGTTGCCGGGTTGAGAAATGGTGTGAGATGAACAGGGCCCTGATGGATGACCTCTCTCTCCTTGATGACGAAGCGCTCGGTATGCCGCTCAGTGTCCTTCTGGAGCACAAGTCTGCTGAATACCAGATGAGAGGTGGTCGTACCAATGTCGATGCCGACGCTGATGAGCTCTTTGCGTGTGACTCTGGTCATCATATGGAGTTTTCACCTCGGCTCAAACCGTCTGTCATGATGCCTATGATGTCCTGAACACTAGCTCGGCGCTCCATCTGAGGGCTAGACGTGGAATCTCCTTCTGATTCCACCTTGATTCAGGTACAGGACGATGATCAAGTTGACGATGAGGGGCAGCCACGCAATGCTCGGATAGGAGATGAGCAGGAGTATGAGATTGATGATGGCAAACACCATGTCGGCCCACCATGCCCATGACGCGAGGGATAGGAGGCCCAGACCGATGAGGACATACAGAAGCCCGACGATGAGAGTTGCGTTCGGTATGCTCAGCAGGAAACTGCCCAGAAAGAGCCATGACCACGGACTGAGGATTGACCATGAGCCGACTAGCAGCAGGATGCCCGCGAGGATATTCAACACAGCCAGTACGACCACGCCGAGAGGTACGCTTGCCATGCTTGTGCACCGTCCCGCCTTGAATAACCCGTGTTGATAACCATTGTGCCTACCACACCTGTCGCCGCCGATCACAGGCACCGGGTTAGACTTCTAACCCGCCAGCAGAGACCTGCCGGACTACCACGCTACTCGAGGACTACATCATTTGACTTCTTGCCCGACATGAATGATATGTCCACGCGGCCTATCATGACTCTCTGAAGGGATCCCTCGTCGACCTGCTTGGCCAAGACCTCTTCAGGGTCACTGTCGAGAGCATGCACCATCACTTCAAGGGCATGGCGCTTCTCCTTCAGGTCCTCGACGAACGATACTGTACCTTGGAACTGAGTGGTGGCATATCTATGGGTGCACTCCCCTTGGACATACCCGAAGTCCAACAAGGCCTGTCCCCACACAGAAGGATTCTGCTTGAGCACGTCTATCTTTCTGCCCTCTCGAGCACAGTGGAAGTAGACACAGTTGTTCGGCTCATCGTAGCCATGACTCAGAGTCACCAGATATGGCTGATTCCCATCAACCATTGCCAGTGTGACATGCGCGGCTCGCTTGAGTATCAGGGCCATTTCTGCATGGGTCTTGATGGCCTTCTCCTTCCGCCGAATCTCTCTCATAAGCGGGCGGCAGACCCACTCCAGATAAGTGTGATGGGCACTTCCTCTTGTGGAAGCCTTTTAGGTTGACTTGAGTCGAGTCTGCTCCCCGCAAGGTGAGCTGATTGTCCGGTATCGGAGCATCCTACTATAGTGGCTGCCCAATGCAGATCGAGGAGTTCGCAGCCCTGTGCAGTTCTTTCAAGATGAAGTACATGGAGATCCAGATGGAACCCCCATATGTCCCGTCTGAACTCGACAATAGACAGATAGCCGCTCTCAGTGACCTCCTCTCCAGCCACTCTCTGACCCCGATAATACACGGGCCTCTACATGATGTCAACCTCTCCAGCCTCAAGGAGCGAATGCGTACGGCATCGGTCGAGTTCGTAAAGGAGTGTGTGGGACTGGCACGGAAGCTCAATGCACCTATCGCAGTGATTCATGCGGGGACCTGTCCCAGTGACCATGTTGGCAGATTCCTGCAGAAGTCCAAGTCTGCCTTCACGAACAGCCTTGGCGAACTGGCAAAGCATGCACATGAACTCGGAGTGAAGATTGGAGTTGAGAACAAGCAGGTCGGAACAGACCGCGAGGTTGTGTTGTATCCCGAGGAGCATCTCGGATTCGTAGGCAAGTTCAAGGACCTCGGGGTTGGTGCAGTGCTTGATGTGGGTCATGCAAACACAACAGGTAGGGACCTGACAAAGTACGCGAGCATGCTGGGTGGTCTGTTGATTGAGCTTCATTTGCACGACAACAAGGGCGTGACAGATGACCACCTCGCCATCGGCCGTGGTACTGTGGAGCTACCACGTCTGTTCCGGACACTTGACGCCTATGGATTCTCAGGCCCTGTCGTGCTCGAACTGAAGAGCCGCGAGGACTTTGAGACTAGCATTGCGGCACTCCCCTCTCTAGGACTCAAAACGGGATGAACACTGGTGGCACCTCAGATGGTAAGCATGACGGACATTCTCTCTGCTCACAACCGGATCAAGGCTCACATCGTGAAGACCCCGGTGATGACCTCCACAACGCTCGATGCGATGACGGGGGCACATGTGTATCTGAAGTGTGAGAACTTCCAGAGGGTGGGTGCTTTCAAGTACAGGGGCGCACTGAACTTCCTGTCCCAACTCACTGAGGAAGAGCGAGCAAGAGGTGTGGTCACTCACTCGTCGGGAAACCACGCTCAGGCCCTTGCATTGGCTGCTCGGACACTCGGGATAAGAGCCACTGTGGTGATGCCAAACAACTCTCCAAGAGTGAAACTGGAGGCGACTAGGGGTTACGGTGCCGAGGTCGTTCTGTGTGAGCCAACACTGGAATCACGCGAGGCGACCGTCAAGTCGCTTATCGAAGAGCGCGGCAGTATTCTGGTGCATCCGTACAACGACGAACGCATCATCGCCGGTGCAGGCACGGCAACTCTGGAGCTGATTGACGAGGTCGGTCCGCTCAACCATGTCTTCGCTCCTGTCGGGGGCGGGGGTCTCCTGAGTGGCACAGCAATTGCAGCCAAGTCTCTGTGCCCTGACTGCAAGGTCACCGGTTGCGAACCAGCGAATGCAGACGATGCATACAGGTCTCTGAAGTCTGGAGTGATACAGCCCAGCATGAACCCATCGACGATTGCGGACGGTCTTCGGACCTCGCTGGGGCCCATCACGTTCGAGGTCATAAGACACAATGTGGACCGGATAGTCCGAGTCACTGAGGAGCAGATTCTTGATGCCATGCGACTCCTCTACGAGCGCATGAAACTGGTAGTAGAACCATCCGGCGCTGTCGCACTGGCGGGAGTCCTAGAGTCGTCAGTGAAGCAGGAGCTCAAGGACAGTAGAGTCGGTGTCATCGTGTCGGGTGGCAACGTAGACCTGACAGCATTCTTCGACTCCTACAGCGATAGAGTCAGACGAACAAGAATGCCTTAAGAAGCGAACCCGTTCACGCGTATGGGCACAGAAAACTCGCACAGAGGCAGACAGCATGGGTGGATATGGAAGCGACTACTCGTACAGCACATCTGATGCGGTTGTGAAGAAGACCGCAAGACAGTACAATGTGGATCAGGGACGAGAGTACAGTCAGACCACCGCGGTGATGCCTCCTCCTCGAGGCAGAGTACTGGTCACCAAGGCGAAGCTTCCTGTCGTTGTCTCAATCGATGTCACAGGCTCGATGAGGGAGCTCCCAGCTCTGATATTCGAGAAGCTGTGCATCCTGTACAATGAGGCGGTCTACTTTCTCCCAGATGAACTGAAGAATTCCTTTGAGATCTCCTTTGTCGCAATGGGCGATGCTTACTCGGATAAGCATCCCCTCCAAGTCACAGACTTTGACAAGGGCAGGAATCTTGACCAGAATATCCGGAGTCTGTATGCAGAGGGCGGAGGCGGTGGGCAGTACCGCGAGTCATACGAGCTGGTGGCATACTTCTACTCAGCATGTTGTGAGATGCCAAATGCCATGAAGACTGTTCGTCCGCTCTTCTTCTTCATTGGTGACGAGGGCTATTACAGCAAGGTGAACCGCTTCCTGATCAGGGAACTGATTGGCAATGAACCCACAACGGACCTGATTGCCCTGGACGTATTCGAAGAGCTGAAGAAGCGCTTCGACGTCTACATGCTCAGAGTCCCTTACAAGGCCATGGGAGAAGTGGATAAAGAGATTCACGCATCATGGGAGGAGGCGTTGGGCAAGGACCGCGTGATTGTCATGCAGACTCCCCGCAGAGTAGTGGACATCATCTTGGGTCTGATAGCCGCAAGCGTGGAACGGTTTGATGCATACAAGGAGAGAATCGAGGTTCGTCAGACTCCCGAACAGGTGGACCAGGTCTTCTCGAGTCTGGACGGCCTGAGACTACGAGAACGCGCTTATGTCTACAAGCTGCAGGCCCTCAAGTGTCCCTCGTGCGGTGCGAGTATTCAGGAGATGCCCTCGCCGGACCATCCCGTGAAGTGCCAGTACTGCCAGGTGCTCCTGGTGAGGATGTAATGCTGACGGTTGAAGGCAAGACCATTGGAGAGTGCTGGAGGCAGGCCGTCCTTCGTATCATCCATGATGGCAGGAGGACCTGGGATGGCGATTTGCAACTCAGGGAGCTCCTGCACGTCACGCTTGCGATTGAGCATCCAGACGAGAATGACCCCATGGCGCTGCGTCCCAGTCAGTTGGCCATGCGCGAGTGGATGCGTTCCAACTTCGAACATGTGGGACGCATCAAAGAACTCAGGGACTCGTGGAGCTATGCGTGGCGGCTGCACAGCTTTCAGGGCCATGACCAGCTTCGGTGGGTGGTGGAATGTCTGACGAAAAAGCCGGAGTCCAAGTCGGTCACCATCACCATGTTGCAGGCGGCTGGCACAGAGGATTACATCCCGTGTGTGAGTCTACTGGACTTCAAGCTCCGTGACGGGGTTCTCATTCTGACCGTCACCTGCAGGAGCCTTGACTTTGGACAGAAGGCCCTTCACAACCTCTGTAGCTTGTCACACGTTGCCCGCAGTGTGTGTGAACAGCTGTCCTGCAAGACCCACCGCCTCCATGTCCTCGTCATCTCGGCTCATGTGTACGAACGGGATGTCGCATCACTCGTATCGGATCTGGAGGTGTCGCCCTTTGAATGAGGAACACTGGTTTCGCGTTCTTCGTAACGGCGCCCACCACTATGATGAGAATCTAAGCCGACTCAAGGAGCTGCTTGTGGCGAACAGAGGATACGTCTGGGAGAGACCGGTGGGGGAAGATGTGATCCTGCTCCTCTCTGGGGGAATGGACTCCGTCGTGCTTGCAGACGTCCTGCTCAGAGAGTGGGACTGCCGTGTCGTGCTGATGCACTTCCTACGCGGTGCAAGAAGTCAGAAGTGGGAAGAAGCCTCCTTTGACTACTTCTGTGACTTCTATCGCAACAGGTATCCGAAGCAAGTGCTTGACTGTGTGAAGGTGTCCCTGGAGGTACCGCTACGACTGCATCGAGAGTTCATGGACTCGGCCCGTCAGAAGGTCATGGGCTTGCCGCTGCGAAATGCAACCATGTGGTTCAACGCAATGGCGCAGGCAGTGTTTCTGAGCGGAAAGTGGGGGCGGACCATCAGGACGGTCGTCACAGGTTCGGTAGGAGAGGACGACACGAGCCCTGAGTCGGGACTCCTTGCCGTGCTGGCCGCGACCGTTGCCACATGCTGCTGTCTGGGGATGTGGACCTATCAGGTGAGTGCGCCATTCATTGATGGTACACTGGGCCGCAAGTGGACGAAGGTCGATGTCATCGAGTACTCTGAGAACCACTCCATCCCTCTCGACCGAACGCGCTCGTGTTTTGAGGACAACAGCCAGCCGTGCGGCAAGTGCCTCGGTTGCACAAACAGAGACAAGGCTTTCAGTCTGTACGCTCAGAGGAGTGCAACGTGAACAACCGGATTGGGCTCATGCTCTCTGCAAGACCAGACATGAAGTACTCGAGCCAAATACTGAGGTCTCCGCTTGTTCTGGGGGCCCGCATGAACACTGGCGCACCAGTCACTGGTTCGAAGGTCTCTGCAGTGCGTGGCTTCCGCCACATGCTAGAGCCGAAACAGGCATGGATTGACTTGAAGTGCAGAGAGCTGCGTCTGGTGGAGACCGCCACCATTCCCGGGGACAGACTTGAACTGAACCACTCGATATCTGTCAGGACTCCAACGGCGGTCTACTACAATGACGGTGCAGGCGTGCTCGTGGTAGACCGAGTGGAAGAAGGGAGGTTCCTCGTCATCCGACCACCGAAGATGCAGACAGAGGGCGGCTCACTCACACTGGGCAAGGGGGCTTCCCTGAACATCCCGGACAACACACTCCACGTGGATGGCTTTCTCACTGAGAGTGACATCGAGTACATTGAGGCCTGCGTTGAGGCTGACCTTCACAACTACTTGCTATCTTTCGTCGAGTCGCGAGCAGACTTGAAGCAGCTCAGGGACTTGGACCCCCTGGCCAACGTGATACTCAAGGTCGAGTCGAAGAGGGGACTCCGTTTCGTCGCTGAGGACTTTGATCCGGTGAGGGACAGAGCAACTCTGCTGCTCGCAAGAGGCGACCTGTTTGTAGAGCTCGACTACGTTCATCAGATACTTGGTGCCGCAAGAGACCTGATTGCAAGAGACCCCAACGCAATCGCCGCATCGCGGCTTCTACTCTCCTTCATGAGGGAAGACTCAATGCCCAGCTGTGCGGATGTGTTTGACGTCGGGTATCTGCTTGAGATTGGGTACCGGCAGTTCCTCCTCGGCGACGAAGTGTGCACGGATGAGACCACCCTGTCAAGTGTCATTGGGTTCTTCTCTGCATTGGAGAAAGACTACTTCTCAGCGCGAAAGGCGTAGGCTACTTCCATCGATGAGGACGGTGACGCACATTGAAGGCGCGTTGACAAGCGCTGTCCCGTCCGACTGCCTAACGCGTGCCGGTCTGCTGACGAAGATGCAATGCGCACTGGCATGGCTGCAAGGTGAAGCCAGGCATGTCTATCATCGTTCTCTCAGGACTCTGGCACTGCTGCTCTTGACCCAATACCTTCGGTCACCTCACCCGCACGTGAATGTACGATTGCGCGGACTGCGCTGCGAGATAACAGAGAATAGAGACCCCTACCCGTCGAGGTAGGGTCTGGTCAGTGGACCGATGGATCTGTCTGATTGACATGGACGCTTTCTTCGCGTCAGTTGAACAGTATCGTAATCATCCTGAGTTGATAGGGAAGCCCGTCTGTGTCGGACATGACCCACGAGGCGGCCACGGGAGAGGTGTCGTGCGGTCAGCGTCATACGAGGCTCGGGCGGCGGGCGTGAAGTCTGGGATGCCGGTCTCAAGAGCTTACTGGCTCTGCACGGATGCTGTGTTCATAGACGGAGACTTCGCAAGCTATCTTGAGGCATCAGAGGAAGTCATGTCAGTGCTTGCGGAGTTTGCAGACGGAGGGAGGCTGCGAAGAGCGAGCATCGATGAGGCGTATATCGAGATAACGTCGGGCGTGGCGGCGTATGAGAGCCCTCGTGCAATGGCCCGAGCCATACAGGAAGCAGTGAAGGCCAAGACACAGCTTCCGTGCTCGATTGGTGTGGCTTCAAGCATGTCGGTGGCAAAGGTCGCATGCAAGATGCACAAACCGATGGGAATCACCGTCGCGCCTCAGGAACCGGATGAGGTCAGACGATTCCTCGCGCCCCTTCCCGTGAGTGCGATCAATGGAGTAGGTGAGAAGACGACCATGCATCTGAACAGCCATGGCATTGAGACGCTCGGTCAGATTCAGGCGATGACCCTTCCGGAGCTGTGGCCTATCATGGGCAAGTCTTCAGTATGGCTTCATCAGAGAGCCAGTGGGATTGACGACCGGCCAGTCATTGACAGCGGACCGCATGTGCGGATGTCCATCGGAAAGGACAGGACATTCATGGAGGATGTTGATCCCAAAGAGACCGAAGTGCTCAGAGACTCCGTCTCAATGGTCTGTACGAGGATTGCAGACAAGATTGCTTCCAAGTCGCTGCTCTACAAGACCGTCACTGTGAAGATGAGATATGCCGATTACGATACATTACAGAGGAGCAGAAGCCTGCCCGTGGCCACTGATGACCGACAGACACTCACCGCACTCGCACTCGAGCTGTTTGAGCGCAACCGGGATCCACACAGAGCAATGCGTCTCATAGGGGTGAGGGTCTCCGGTCTCGAAGAGAGGGGGCCCCAGATGCTTCTGACCGAGTTTGTCTGATGCGGTTGTGCGATGTCAGCGACCGCCTCTTGACTGACGGGGGATTCTTATCCTGAACGTGGTCTTCTCAGTGGGAGCGAGTTCCACTGTCCAACCATGCGCCTCGACGATTCGTTTCACTATGCCGAGACCGCGACCCCCTCCCGTCTTGGTCGTGAACCCATCGACGAATATCCTGCTTCTTGCACTTGCCGGGATTGGCTCCCCGTCGTTGGAGATGAGGATGGACAGACTATCATCCTCACGCACTGTGGACACCTCGATGGTTCGAGCCTTTCCGTGCTCAACAGCGTTGCTCAGGAGGTTCTCGATGACCTGAAGCATCTTCACGCTGTCACACTCGATGGTCGGGAGTCGTTTAGCACGTATGGTTACACCCGAAAGGAATGCAGACTTGCTTGCAGTCGATATCAGGTCCGCCAGACGCACCCTATCTCTGCGACCGATGACCAGGCCTGCATCCGCGAGGGCTACCGACTGGCTTATTGTCCGCTCAACCCTCTCCACAATCCGCACTATCGCGTCGACTCTCTCGTCCTTCGTTTCGTCGTGCAGCAGAGCTGCGTATCCAAGTATTGTGTGGAACGCGTTGCGGAGATCATGAGCCATGCTGTGAGCGAACTCGGACAGTTCCTCTCTCTGACGGCTGAGCAGTTCCTCTCTTAGTTTCTCCTCCGTCAGGTCCGTCACTACTAAGAGGACAGTGTCAGCGTTGATCCGTACGCACTGAAAGCGCGAGTGGTAATTGGCACCATCGATTATTGAAGTGAACGAGGTGGTTGTCTCGATGAGCCCCTCAGTATCGAATGCACGCTCGACAAGCAGCTTCACATCAGGAATGTGTGAGTATAGTTCATCCAGTGACTTGCCCGGCAGATGGAACCCCCTCTCTTTGTGATACGCCAGTGTAGCTCTGCTCGCACCATCAATCGTGACAGAACCATCAGCATGCCGTTTCCAGAGTATTGTCCATTCTGGCAGGTTATCGAAGAGATCTCTGAAACTGGGTCCCTCGGCCATCTGAGGTCCAGAGACACAGGGTTCGCCAGTGCGACCGGGAGTGTCTATGTCATTGAGCTCCCTGATCAACACTGCCAGCTCATGGACCTTGCCGTCTTCCAGCATGGGGACAATGGTCAGTGTCATAGCTTTGGTGTCGGCATCCCCGCGTACTGAGTCAGTGTTGAACTCCTGTACAGTCCCGCTCGACGATGCCATGCTGAAGAGACGCTTGATCTCTCTTCTGATTCTGGCAGGTATCACGTCAAACAGGCTGAGGCCGACGGGATGCCTTGTACGCGACATGTCTGCATGACCCGCCTCCAGTATCCGCCCGTTCACATCAACAATCATGAGCTCGAATGGCAGCGACTCTCTCAGCCATTTCCATCTTGACGCGGTCGCCTGTGTGTGTTCATCTTGTCGTCCCTGTTCGAGTGATGACTGAAGCAGTCGCAGAACCTCAGCGTGACCCTCAACTGGACTCTTGTACGCAGTTTCATACTCCTTTGCCCGAACAGTCACAGCCCGTATTGTCCCCTTTCCGAGACCACCAGGGTCGAGCACTATGAGAGGCGCATCGACCCCCCGTTTCAGCTCTTCGATAAGCATGTCGAGCCAAGTCTTCTCACGAATCGTGCATTCACACACGACTGCATCCGGACAGTCGCGTGCGAGCCTCGTCGCTGCCTCCTCAATCGACTGAGCCGTAATGAACTCGACTGCTGGGTCTGGATAGATGATTGACGATACTGCACGCATGTTCTCAGCGGACTCGTTGCCCACCAGCAGTATGCGAGCTCTTCCCCTTCCGCGCGTCATATGTCGAAAGTCATCCTGCTGATTCGTGCCTAGACTGAGGAACAAACGGCTATTTGGGAGTATCGTATGGGGAAGGCATCCTCAACAGCTGGCTTTGCGACTACCGGTTGTGCGTGTGTGACATTGTCGGAACGCGGATACAGTGTCAGACCTGTGCGCGAAACGAGGAGGATATTAGAGAGTTGGTGACAGGTTTGACACGCACTGTGTCTGAAATGTCCCTCTATGTGCGAACGTGTTGGAGGCAGGATTATACATGCGAGCTGTCGGAGAGAGACTGAATGCACCTCTCTCACTTGCCATGCGGCTCACACCCCTTGTGCTAGCCCCCTACCATTGGCGTGTGGGGGACTCCAGCCTCGAGGTCGAGAGCTTCTTCTGGACCTATTCGACCGATAGGGCATTCAGCTTCGGCATCGATACGGTGATTGGGCTCGAGCTCGCAATCGTTCTTGCACCATTCATCTACTTTGCGTGGTGGATCCAGTCCGAGGAGAGAGAAGCTTCATGTGTCCGACTTGCGGTCGCCACTGTTTCTGTGAGCGCCCTCTCTCTGTATACGATGGTATGTCTGATAACATACTTCGAATGGTTTCCCGGATATGACATGGGATTAAGCGTCAGCTCGCCTCTGAGTGGCGCATTTGTCATTGCCACACTCTACATTGTCCTGCCTCCTGTCATGAGGGAACGATTCGCAGCGGACAATCATGCTTGCGGTGTCCTCGGGGCGGAACATGTCACAGGCAGAGTGCACGGCGTGTACTGGTGGGTCTTACTGCTGATTATTACGTTCCTTCCTAGACAAATCTCCTATATGAGGTTCACTCTAGAGGGAAGCCTGACGGCCACACGTACTGACACGCTAAACCATCCTCTTTGGACCATAGTCACGGAACTGAGGATGTACGAGGGTCACTATTCCAGTGGCGACATGTCCTTCTGGATAGGGTTGTGGTTCCCAGTTGGCAGGGCGACCTCTGGGCTCTTGTTGCTCACGCTGACCGGTCTCTTGCTGTTCGCAATAACGAGGCCTCCTTCAAGCCGCCATTACAGGGCCTTTGTCTACGTTTCTCTGTTACTGAATCTGGTGGAGCCCGCGCTGACCACTGTGACAGGAATCTCGTATCTGCTGAGGCATACGGGATTAGTCATGCCACTTCCGTTCCTTCCGGTTGCGGGGTTCTACCACTACCGGTGCAGGTCGGCCGAATGCAGAAGGCATACTGAAACGCCACCGGTGGAACAGACGGACATCCGTGATGCCTTCCGTTCTTGGCCGGAGGTTGAGAGCAAGCCAGCGGCCGAGAGCGGATTCACTACAGTGAGAGTACCTATGCTATATGTGCTCAGGAGCAGACTGATTCAGGCAACTCGTGCAAGACGGCGCAGGCGCAAACAGGATGTGGTGACTTAGTTGTCGGAAGTACGTGCAGATGTCATCCAGAAGATGAGTGCAAAGGACCTTCTTAATCTGGCAGAGACCCTTAGGATACCCTTGACCCAGCGTGAGTTGAGTAGACGATCCTTGGAAGAGCTTGTGGTCGGCGAACTGCAGAGAAAGCATGCCGACCGCCCCGTCCCATATCAGCTTCATGACCCGGCAATCTCCATGGTCGGAGTCTGGAAGACTTTCGGCAAGAAGGTTGCAGTGGAGGACCTCAACCTTGAGCTCAGGCCCGGACAGATTCTCGGTCTGGTAGGTCCTAACGGAGCAGGCAAGACGACCACTCTGAGAATACTGACAGGAATCATACGCGCAGACACTGGCATGGTGAGGGTGGACGGGACGAACATCGTGAAGTCCTCGGTCAAGGCCAAGATGAGGATTGGGTACATTCCTGAGAGATCCAGCTGCTATGCCAACCTACGGGTCAGAGAGTACCTGACATTCATGGGACGGATCTACCGGGTTCCCAGACACGAGGTACTGCTCAGGATTTCGGAGTATGCGGACCTTCTGCAGCTCGGTGAGTTCCTTGATTCATACATTGGAACGCTGTCAAAGGGTAACCTGCAGAGGACGCTCCTGGCAGGGGTCTTCGTAAGACCCCCACCCTTCATACTAGCCCTCGATGAACCCTTCCAAGGACTGGACCCGAGGGGAGCGTGGGTGCTGAAACGTCTAACAAAGAGGTTGCGTGACGACGGCTCTGCAGTTCTCCTCTCTACGCACGTACTTGAGGTCGCCGAGGGTCTGTGCGACACCTTCGTGATTCTGAACCATGGACGGGTTGTCGGTCGTGGTACTCTGGCAGAGCTGAGGAAGCAAGTGCCAGAGGCACGTAATCTCGAAGAGGCATTTCTTGCGCTGACAGGTGGAATACCACCAGAATAGGTGTGCGACAATGTACTCCATGACACTCGCTATGATCCGGAACGAGTTCCGGATGCTATTCAATGGTCTCAAGAGAACTGTCCGCACGCCCTCGATGCTGGGGTTCTACTCCGTCACCATAGTTGGAAGCTACGCTCTGATGCGCGTGATTGGTGGAATTGTGAATCTGGGACCACTGACCGATAGCCTTCTTGCATTCGTGACCGAGTATCTTCCGACGCAGTCTCTGTATCTGGTATTCGGTGCCCTCAGCGCGGCGGCTGTTGCCGGGGGCTATGTGGGAAGAGGTCCAGCTGCTGTACTGGAGGCGCAAGATGAGCACTTGCTGATGCCGTCTCCGGTCCTCCCGCATCAGGTCTTCCTGAGCAGATATGTGCGCCGCATCGTTCGGAAAGCCGTGATACTCTCTCTTGGATTGTTCGTGCTCAGCCCCCTTGCTCGCTTTGGGCAAGCCCTCTACTCGTGGGTACTAGTCCTTGTCTGTCTTGTCCTCTTTCTTGAATTCAACTACGCGCTCGGGGGAATATCGTCACAGGTCCGACACAGACTCTCGAAGAGATATAGCACTCCGCTGAGGCATTCAGTTGTCATGCTGCTGGTTGCCCCGTTGGTACTCCTAAGCAGCCCGGACGCCCTATCGAACGTCGCACTTCAGCTCATAGTCCCAAGCAACGCGGTGGTGTCCCTGCTTCTGGTTCAGCTCGGAATGTACGGCTACATGGTGGGGGTGCCTGCGCTCATGATATTCATCGTCGAAGTCTGGGTGATTGGACTATTGGTTCTCGCGCTGCTATGCGACAGTCACTATTACGAGGTCTTCTCTGTCGCACTGAGCAATGAGTCGTCCGATGCGGCGTTCAGCAGGTTGTTCCGCGGTGAAGTGGATTTCTCTCGCTCAAGATGGAATGACCCAATGCTCTGGATTGTGCTGAAGGACTTCTGGATTAGGATGCGCTCCCCTGCGCAAGTGTGGAAGTACATCTCAGTCGCCGTGTCAACGCTCTCAGTGGCTGTGCTGTTCACAATCCAGCCCGCATGGCTGCCTCCGTTTACTGTGCCCGACACACTACGCGGCTCAGCAGTGCCTGCGTTCCTCTTGATGCTCCTCGTACTCACTCAGATGGCGAGCATGACATCGATGCTCTCCTTTGTCGACGAGAAGGATAACGTCTATCTCTTGAAGTCTGCCCCGTTTAGGAACATGGACGTCGTCCTTGCCAAGTACGTTGGAAGTCTGGTTGAAGTGAGCCTCTCCGCTCTGCCGCTCTACGGCTTTCTACTATACTTCTTCCGTGTCAGTGGTTCTGGCATCCTCATATTCTTGGGTCTGCCTCTGCTCTTGGTGTTCTGTTCTGTGGGCGTCATGGTGGGAGCATACGTGCCGGTCTTCACCAGCAATCCGAGGGAACCGCCGGTCCCTCTCGCTTTCTCCTTCCCTGCAATCAATCTCGTTCTTGGAGTCTTTATTGCGCTTGTGTCTGTGGTCTTCGCAGACGACCCTCTCATCTATCTGATCCTGCCGGGCGTCACTACACTCATCGTTGGCGTTTTCCTACTTGCATCCGTCTTGGCTTTGAGGTCGTATATGTGAGCTCTCCTCGAGAGCTCTGGTCAACCGCAGTGCATTGGCAACGACGACCAATGTCAGTCCCATGTCGCCAACTCCGATTGCCAGCCAGAGTGTGGAAGCCCCGATGACCGCAAGAAGTGCGACCACCGCCTTGACTATGAGCGACACAGTCACATTCTCTCTGGCTATTCGCATCGCCCGCCTGGAGAGTGAGATCAGGTACGGGAGTCTTGACAGGTCATCGTTCATCAGAGCAACGTCTGCGGTCTCAAGTGCCACATCGGCGGCTATGGCTCCCATGGCGATACCGACATCTGCCGCTGCAAGGGCGGGCGCATCGTTGACTCCGTCACCCACCATCATGGTCGGGCCCTTTAGACTCAGCCTTCTTATCACGTCTACCTTTTCATGTGGGAGCAGTTCAGCTGCGTACTGAGACACGCCCACTTCTCGGGCAATCATCTCTGCAGCGATGCCGTTGTCCCCGGTCAGCATCAATGTCTCGATTCCCATTTCTGACAGTCTGGCCAACGCCTGCCTGCTCTGGACTCTGGGTGTGTCCGACAGCACTATCGTTCCCATGTCCGTTCCATCACGTACCACTGAGACATGCGTCCCCTGTCCGCACGAGTGCTCGTCGTGCTCATCACTTGCAGACCCAGCGTCCCGTGTCTGGAGTCTTCCGACTTGATATCGTGAGCCCTCGAAGTAGCCCTCAATGCCCCGACCTGCTATCGTGGTGATGTCTGTCGCTTCGGCCAGACCCAAGTCACCAGCGTGTGCAGCAGCAATGATGGCTCGTGAGATTGGGTGTTCAGACTTACTCTCCAGTGATGCAGCTGCCCGTAACAGCTCCTGTTGACTGTGCGTGGAGTGCATACAGATGTCGACCACTTGCAGTCTGCCTTCGGTAAGAGTCCCTGTCTTGTCAAACGCGGCATACCGTATCTTGCTCAGGGTCTCGATGTAGGTGGAGCCCTTGATCAGCACACCGTTGCGAGCCGCGCTACTCATGGCAGACACCATCGTCACAGGAATGGATATGACAAGCGCACACGGGCAGGCCGTCACAAGTAAAGTCAGTCCTCTGTAGACAGCCGATTCAGGAGACCATGTCAGAATGAACCAGATGGCAGTCAGCACAACTGCTGCCGCCACCACCAGTGGTGTGTATACGTGGCTGAACCTGATGATTGTGCCCTCCGTTCTCGATCGACTGTCCCGTGCAGACTCCACAAGCGACACTATCCTCGATAGCACAGTGCCTTCCGGACTGGATGACACTCTGAACTCGAAGTAGCCCTCTTGGTTGAGCGTACCCGTATACACCGGGTCGCCGGGTGCCTTTGCCACCGGTATCGACTCACCTGTTATCGCAGACTGGTCCACCAGACCTGACCCCTCGGTGACAACCCCGTCAAGTCCGATGCGTTCCCCGGGTCTCACACAGACGGTCTCACCAACTCGAACATCGTCAGGATGTACTCGCTCCTCGCCCTCTGGTGTCTTTCTGGACACCTCCGCAGGCTCAAGTTCCAGGAGAGTCTGTATGTCTCTCTTGACACGATAATTGACCCTTACCTCAAGAAGCTCGGCGAGCGAGAAGAGCAACATGACCGAAGCGCCTTCCGCCGGCGCACCGATCAGTATGGCACCGAATGCAGCCACCGTCATCAGGAAGTTGATGTCAAGATGTGCCTTCGATGCTCCTCGGATGCCTCGCGGAATCACTTGGTAGCCTGCGGCAAGCATGGAGAGTATGAATAGAGCATAGTGTGCATGAGGTGATATGCCTGCAAGCTCCACAGCAACCCCGAGAGCCATCATCGCTCCTGCAAGAATCAGCATGCCGTACTGCACTCGGAAGTTGGGACGCTTCCTCCTAGCCTCTTCCGCAGCACAGTACTTGCAGGCAAACTCCGCATGCTCCTTTTCGATTGGTGTGCGATGTGACAACGGGGCTCATCCAACAACACGCCTCGTCAAACCATAGTTAACTGTTCCTCTTGCTGCAGTGCGTTTGTCCAACAAATCATTATTACATGGTATACGTCTTGGCAGAGACAGAAGCAACCAGTGCCAGTAACGACCCTCCGGAGGTCGACAGATGGACGAGGCCCATGCCAGTGTCAGTTTCTTTGACATGATTGACCTTGCGACAGATGGCGTAGTGGTAATAGCGGACGGAAGCGTTGTAGTAGCGAACACATCGTTCCTGAAGATGGTTGCATATGAGAGAGACGATATAATAGGCCATCCTTTTGACATCTTGTTAGACCCGGGCACAGCACACATCTTCCGCGCAGCCAAGGACCGGATGGAGAGTTCAGCAGAAGAACGGGCGACGGTACGAGTCAAGCTCGTGACGAAGAAGCGGTCGCTGATCACCGTCGAGATGCTGGTCGCCAAATCGATGCACAAGGGGTGTCCTTCCCTGCTGCTCATCGTGAGAGACATGACCCAAGAGCTCGAACTGAGAGACGCGCTTGCCGCTTCCGAAGCAAGGTACAAGGCCCTGTTCGACAGCTCTCCCGTGGCGCATCTCACACTGTCCAGAGCAGGGACGATCACGCAGGCCAATGAGGCAGCCGCAAGGCTCCTTGGCTACAGTGTCGATGACCTTCTAAGGCGTAATATCACAAGCTTCCTCAGCAAGGCGCATGACGACATGGGCACTCAAGTGGTGCAGGCTGCTCTGGAGGGCAACGTTCTCAAGCAGGTGGAGATGCGTGTCAGAAACAAGTCCGGAGAGGACGTCTGGGTAAGCGTCACATCGAACCCGCTCACTGAGAACGGCAAGGTTGTCGCCGTGAGCTTCCGCGCCGCCGACATCAGCAGGAGGAAGCTCGCGGAGGCGAGAGCCCAGACGGAGAGGGAACGAGCAAACCTGTATCTTGACGTGATGACTCACGACCTGAACAACGTTAACCAGACAATCATGTTTGCGCTCGGTATACTGGAAGAGGCATTTGACCTTCCTGATGAGGCAAGACGCCTGCTCGTTGAATCCCAGCTGAATGTCCGGAGGGCCGCCCGCATAATCGACAATCTGCACCAGATCATTACCGTGACAGAGTCGCCTCCTATCTGTGAGCCTGTTGATCCCCACCGTTACATGCTGGAGGCAATCGAGGCTGTACGACAGGACTTCGCACCTCAGGAAAGAAGACTGGTCGTCAACATGAACATGCAGGATGGCGTGTACAGAGTTGCAGCACATCGGTTTCTGAGAACCGTGTTCTTCAACATCATCCACAACTGTATGATGTTCTCGCCCCACCAGACCGTCACGGTGGATGTCTCAGCTCGGGTGATTCCCGCTGAGAAGTCACTGGAGATAGCGATTGAGGACTATGGCCCCGGTATTCCAGACTCGATGAAGGAGTTCATTTTCAAGAGGACAGGGCAGCCACAGGCACAAGTGATTGGTCGAGGTCTCGGTCTCACATTGTCAGACCTGATAATGCGGAGCCTGTCCGGTCGCATATGGGCCGAAGACCGTGTCAAGGGCGACCACACACAGGGTGCCCGAATGGTGATTCGTATTCCTGTTTGGCAGGACATTCGCGTCCCGGAATGCGGTCGCGCCGCATGCATTCTGTTCTACAAGTCGAGGCACTGCCTGTTCTGCGAGCCATCACTTGAGGTGGTCAGAGAAGCGATGAAGAACATGGGAATACCTGAGTGCCTCCTACAGATTCTGGACATCGATGACCCTGATGTTGACCTGTCTGGCGAGAGCCTCCCGGTATTGCCCTATGTGCGCGTCTGTGACTCAGAGATGTCCGGGCTTATCAACTACGACGACTTGGTCAGTATCCTCGTGACCCTGGAACTCAAGCCATGCTACCCGGGTTGACATGTGGCTGGCACTGCGTTAGGCTTCCAACACTGCCTTGAAGATGTACGACAATGCACGGCCGCTCGCCCTTATGTGGCTGGGCAGTATGTCCCGTCATGAGAAGAGAGACCGGCTGTGTCTGGTAACGACACCAGATGCCGCTGACCACACGGAGACCCCGGCCGCCTGTGAAGAGTAACAAGTGTCACCGGCACAGGCCATTCGACAACATTCAGGTATCCAGGCAGGCACCGACCAATTCATGAGAGAGAAACAGTACGAGAGGAGTCTCAGACGCCACACAGGTTCTGCACAACTGCCTCTCTTTGTCACACACAAAGACAGAGAATCGCGTCGGACTCAAAAGGGAGAGGGGCGAGACCCCTCTCATGTACTAGAAGACAATTACCCTATCGTGCTTGAGTATGCCGTCAATCATGGTGGCGGCGCCAGCGATTGTGATCCTGGAGTCTCTCAGGTCCTTCTCGTCGAGTTTTCTGAACGTCGCCGAGTTCGAGCACACCTCAATCTTGCCGCCTGCCTCAAGGAAGGTGTCGATGAGTTCCGGAAGAGGTGGGAACCCCGGAGCCTTGATCTTCTCAGCGACCCCCTTCTTCATGAGCCAGACGGCGTCCATCATGAGGAATATTGTGGCATCGACGTTCTGAGCCTGAGCCGTTGTGCCTGTTACAAAGGGGCCGTAGCAGCGCTCAGCCGCCTCAGGACCCCACTGTCCAATAATGTATAGTGAGGGCATTTCGTATCATCTCCTTACATTCCTGCGAGTGGGACATAGTAGATTACAAGTCCCAGTGTCAGGAAGAACATAACCAGCAGATTCGTCATGTGTGAGCTGTGTATCGGTCCGCCTTGCATCGTCTTGAGCAGGATGGGGAGCACTTGAACGAACTCCATCACCATCCCAAGAAGGACGAGTACGAAGTTCACGATCAGTATCCAGTGGAGTAGGTCGAACAGCGCGGGGACTGGTGGAAAGAACAGACCTACCGCCAGCGCAACCGCTGAGACGAGCATTCCGAACATCAGCATCATGACCTGCATCATCAGGTACATCCCCATTCTTCTTGCCAGCATGAATCCAGAGAACATGGTGGCTGCTGACAAGCCGAACAGGACGAACAGAATCAGTTGAAACAGTGCCATGTTGGTCACCTATTTGACCGTTAACACTACTGTGACGTTATTAACTGTTAGGAAATGTACACGGGGAGAACAATACGATTCCGATTTGCAACCCATACGTGCAAGGACCGAAGACATATGGACAATCAAGTTGCTAGAGTCGTGGGTAGTTGGCTCGTTTCGACTTCGCCCAGCGTTCGGTCTTGCAGCCGTTGTCGAAAGCATCACGCCCGGCATCGTGACCGCAGGCAACCCCTTGCTTGACATCGCAGCAGTCACGATACCCCATGAAAACCATTAAAACACGGGGACGAACGCATACCCTTCGGAGATACTAATGTCCCATCAAGTTGCTAGAGTTTTCGATGCCAGCGGGCTCCGATGCCCCATGCCCATTCTCAAGACAAAGAAGGAGATTGAGCTCGTGAAGGTCGGCGAGATTCTGAAGGTCATTGCCACTGATGTCGGAACGAAGAAGGACTTCCCGGCATGGGCAGAGCGCACAGGCAATCAGATTCTTGAGATGAAGGAAGAGGGTGGCAAGCTCATCTGGTTCATCAAGAGGACGGCCTAGAGGCATAGCCGAAAGCAAGCTCACCGATGGCGGGCACTGTATACGACATGTCTATCGCCCGTTGCTGGTTGTACAGAGTCTTGGGCTCAGGAGTCTTCCAGATCAGTCTCATGAAGCGGCAATACGGTCACTCCGCGAGGTGTCATGAGGAGTCGAGTTGATCTCGGGAGTCATGTGCCCATACAGAGACGCATGAGCACCATGGTCGTCAAGTGAGTGAGTCGGCTGTCGGCTACCTGATTGGTCGAAGGCCATATCGAGAGATTCTCATCTTAAGGATGGCCGCGTGTCGCGACAGGTGGCGGGCAGAGTCGACAAGGACCGCAGCAGGGGTCTGTAGAAGCAGGTTCTTGGATTCTTCCATCGTGTCAGGCGACATCTGCTCCGCAAGCGGGCACTGTGAGAGGAACACCTCGCCCGAGCTCATCTGGATGACCGGGAATGCTCTGCATCTGAGTGGGCGAACCTCGTAGATGGCGCATCCATCGTCTGTAAGGTACGGGCAGACGCCATCGTCACCCCACCGAGTCATCCATGCCCCCTCAGACACTTGTTCGAAGTAGTCTGGGTAACCATGTGCACGGATAGCCTCTACCTCCTCCTCCATGGCCAGTGCACCGCCCAGCTTGCAGCACATCGCGCCGCATGCGATGCACACACCTCTGTTGTCTCCGGTCTTGGTCGATGAGATGGGCATGAGACGTGCCATGGTTCCTTCCACGACCAGTCACAAATAAGAGTTGCAGTTCAGACGAAGACGCACACGCCCCGTGTGCATACCATCTCACGAACAGAGATGCAGGACCCCCACGGCTGGGGGTCCACGAATGTGCTTGAAGTGTCTAGCCCTGCTGCTTCTTGGGTCTCTTCGCCTCGTCCTCCGAGGATGCCAGCTCGCCCAGCGACTCCTTCATGATCCCCCTGAAGTCAAAGCCCATCATCTTTGATAGGAGTATCATTGGTAGTAGCACGTTGCCGAACACCTGGAACGCACCGGCGCCAGAGCCACCATCCTCTCCGACAGCGCCACCACCGGCGCCTCCACCACCAAAGAGTGTGACATCGCCTATCTTGATGTGCTCGTATATCTGAGGAATCATTGACACAAAGTCCCTCGCGAAAGCCTGAGGCGAGTAGTCCTTTGCAGCCTCAAGGGTCTTCTTGATTCCCTCAGCCTGAGCCATCGTCACCTTTCTAATCCTGTCCGCCTCGGCGTTTGCAAGAATGGCGATTCTCTCAGCCTCGGCCTGGGCTTCCTGAAGGATTCTCTGGGCCTGGACTTCGACCTCCTGCTTGATCCTCCGCTGCTTCTCAGCCTCGGCGTTCAACTTCGCCACCTCGAGGTCCTTGGAAGCCTCTACTTCCGCCTTCTGCTTCTCGTAGCGCTTCTGCATCAGGTCCTTCTGGAGCTCGATCTCAAGCACGCTCTGCTCACGCTGCTTCTCCGCCTCCTGTATCGCCCTCAACTGCATCTGTTCCTGGACACCAACAAGCTGGTCACGCTCAATCTCCTTCTCGCGAAGCGCACGGGAACGCTCGATGTCCCTCTGGCCAGTTGTCTGGTCCGCCTCAATCAGTGCCATCTGCGCAGTCCGGTGCATCTCCGCCTCACGCGGCTTGGACATGTCGCGAAGGAACGACTCGTTGACAACCGACACATCGACTAGCTCAACCGTCACGACCTTGAGACCCCACTCGCTGACTATGTCGATGAGCTCTTTCTTGATCGCCTCAATGATCTTCTGGCGCTCCTCCAGTATCTCCTCCACAGAGAGCTGAGCACAGGCTGTTCGTATCACCGACTCGATGATGGCAGTGAGCCGCGATGGTATCTCGCTCCACTTGACGTTGTTGATGGTCGCGATAGCGTTCTCAGCCTGCCACTGCAACACAGCACTCAGCTTGATCTTCTGCTTTTCTCTCGATAGCACTGACTCTGCATGAATGTTGAGTTGCTGAACAGTCCTGTCAATTGCCAGTATCCTGTCGAAGAACGGCCTTCGGACGACCATGCCGCCCTCGCCCTGCTTTATGGCCTTCCCCTTTCTCAGATGAACATAGAATATGTTCGGTTCGAATATCTTCACGTACTTGAAGAAGTAGAACACCAGAAGGACAAGAACCAATACTCCTCCCAAGAATAGTGATACCACCAGATTGCCGAATACATCCTGCATGTGCCGTCACATCCTTCCTCTACCGGTCGCTGCTGTCAGCGCGTCACTCCCCATTCCCGATGTGCTGTTGCACATTCCCGACCGGGCTGAATGGGCCAGCCCTTCTAGAGCCCTGTGACAGTAGAACCACCATTGGTGTCTGGCCACTGACTCCTACTCAGGAATGCGTCCCAGTCTTCGTTAGGGATACGCACTCAAGCTACAATGGGAAATGAAACGTTATAAAGATAGGCCCGTGATGGCTGCCGCTTCCCGACTCGATTGATGAAGCTGCCATCTATCCACGGGGTACTAGTCAGACTCATTCTCTTGAGGTGAGGCCTTCTCTCCCTCTCTCTGCTTCTTCGATTGCTTCTGAAGCCAGCGAACGAGGTCCCGGTTCGGATCGACATAGACATACTTGTCATTCGCAGAGATGATGAATAGGACAGTCCCCTTCTGGAACACCGACCCCTTTCGGAATGGGCGTGCGTTGAATCTGCGAAGTCCCATCTCGGTCTCTGTCCTCACCTCTCCAAAGTCATCCTTCACAGTCGACGCCGCCTCCACCTGCCTTCCCACCAGATGCCTCGGTTCCAGGTAGTAGCCCGACTCAACAAATGCCTTGCCCAACACTGTTCGGACCGTGTAGACGACCAGAGCAACACCGACGACTTGCCCCAGCACCTTCAATGGAAATGGCATCGGCAGTCCCTCGTAGTAGAACACCAGTCCGAAGAAACCAAAGAAGATCAGGCCGGTCCCTATCGTCACACCAAAGGGTGCCCCCTGCTCACTCTCAAAGAAGCCTGAATGCTCTGTCGAAGGCAGGTCATGACCAACATCAACTTCGCCATGCTCAAGATCATGCTCAATGTCTTGGTCGATATCATAGTCGACATCCTGCGGGACATCCAGGTCCATGCCATGGTCCACATCATGTTCAACGTCATGTTCAATGTCCTGATCGATGTCTTGGTCTATGTCATGTCCAACATCCTGGTCTATGTCATGTTCAACGTCTTGGTCTATGTCATGTTCAACGTCCTGGTCTACATCATGGTCGACCTCGTGGTCCGCCATATCGGACAGCACCGAGAAGACCCTGCCTAGGGCGAAGAGACCGAATGTGTAGAACAGCCCAAGCAGGAAGATAGCGAGTGATACCTCTCTGAGCAACGCAGCCAGCTCTAGGAACTCTTGCACAGTGCTTCGGCCTCCGTCAGACCGTTCGTGCCCTCCGGACCGGTCCTGTGTATGATTACCATCTGTATGAATATAAACTCTGAGGGCGGTCCCAGTCTTCCTCTCGCCATCCTGGCACGTACCCGCAACCTCAATGAGCCCACTGAGTGTACCACCGCCCCTTCAGAGCGACAATGTCTGCAGGAATGCTGCCAATGCGCATATCAGAGCCCCTGCACGCTGCAGACTACTCTCACTACGGCTACCGAATGACACCGGAAACAGTGCGGAACCCTGCCCAACTCTTGCTTCAGGCGCGGGCACTACGGCTGTAGACTACACATGAACAATGGTCGTGGACGGAGTGAATCAGCCAGGCAGCAGAAGCATCGATTCCTTGTTCATCCACCCCGAGAATCCTAGTATCTGTCTGCGCGGCCTGTCAGAGTTGATCAGAACTGTAGTATCTATCGTAGAGGCCCGCATCCTTGAGCGCCTTCTGACATTCCGCGTCGTTTCGAATCGTGCCAATTCTCAACATCCCTTCTATTACCGAGTGTTCAGCCTCGCTGCTGGATAGATACTCCCGAATCTCGGGAAGCCTGCACTGTACTGCCTCTTCTATCATCTGGTTGTTGGAGCGATCGGCCATACTGCCTACGAGTTGAACCATGAGCCATAGCTTGTTCGACTGTCGAATGGCGCTTGCAAGCTTTGGGACGGAGGACATCACTGCTGACCGGATGTCCACCTTCTCTCTCAGTTCCCGCCAGTCTTTGATAGCCCAGATGACCAGCCACGGCTCGTCCGAGTCTAGAATGGCGCTGGCAAGAACCCCAGCGACTTTGTCACAGCCGGTGGTCGTGTTCAAAGCCCGGACCCGCCTGAGTACAATCATGAGGTCGTATGCGGTGTCCACTTTAGCAAGGCCCGCTGCAAACTCCGCCGGTATGGACATGAGATAGTCATACATTCCCTTGGAAAGGTCTTTTGCTAGGTGTCGCATCGACATGGCAAGGATGACAGCAGCCCGGTCCTCTTCTTGGTTGGTCAGGAGGTAGTGATGGACCGCAATGATGGCTTGCTCTTTAGGCCCCACAGGATTACCGGCCTGAATCTGCAAGGGGGTCCCACTTCGCATGAGTTTCATACTCAGGAATTGCTCGAACGACTTCTTCACATCTTTAAACTCATCGGGGTACACTCTTGGCAGCTCTTCGGCTATGCTGAGGTGTGGATGGAGCAGGTCATTCTCCGTGCCCACAAGATCGCCCCTATCCCAGAGGATGTTGATGATTCCCGGTGACATGCGTTGACTCGCCTGGGGTTCGAGGACTTCGCATAGCAGAGGCCTATAGGCGGGAATCTCCATGCTGGAGTAGATGCTGACGAAAAGCAACACCCGTCTCACCATAACTCTCAACTGATCATAGTTTTCTGGCTTCATGGCGTCGAGTATTCCCCTTATGACTGAATACTCGTAGTAGTTGCATAGCGACTTCTTCAGGTCGGCCTTCTTGACCTGCTCGACATCCCCAGCATGCTTGGTGCCCACGTCACTGAGAAGAAACTTGAGGAGGACAAGACTCTCCCTCGACTTGGACGTGTACTGACGCATCAGCTCCTCACGATCTTCAAGAGATTCGGAGTACGATTCCACGATCTGCTTAATGGCTTTCTCGAAATCATCTGATTCGAGCGTGAAGTACGAGAGTCCTGACTCCTCCTGTGCACTCTTGGCATATCCGTCGTCCGGTCTCAGTAGTCTCTCCCATTCCTTCTTGTCTTCTGCGACCGACGCTCTGGTGACTCTGGCGACGAGAAGGCATCTCACATTCTTCTCGAATTGACCTCGCAAGTCATTCATGCACTTTCCAACCAGACCAGGAGTCAGGTGTACATTGTCTATGATGACAAGTGCCATGCTGTTTGAGAGACCTTGCTTGGCCATGCGGTCACTCACACCCCGGATACACTCGGTGGGATCTCCGAATCCGAGCCTTCCCGCGTCCCAGTACACTACGAACCGCCATCCCCGCTTGGTCAGCAGCTCGTACCCGAGGTGCAGGGTTAAGGTGGTCTTGCCGGCGCCGGACAACGCGAGCAACATGGTGACGCTGTTGTCTTGAATCGCCTTGAAGAGGTCATCCAGTTTCTCTCTGCGACAGACATGCTCCTCGAAGTCCACCCACTTTGGGGGAATCCTAAACCATATCGGCTCAGTCTTCTCTCGCATCTGGAGTTCTCTTTGGAGGATGGGGGCGATCTTCTCTATCCACCTCTCAGCCTCTAGTCTCGCGCGCCGATAGTTGATTAGATGAAACAATGGATAGAAGAACAATAAGGACGCGACCGCTCTGACGTCAGCAAGATAGTCAATCAGGTGGCGGGGATTGTCCCATCCCTGTGCAATGAAAAGGGAATAGAAGAGCAGAACGCCACCGAAGGACAGTGCGAGGACTGGACCTATGGCGAGTGCTTCGAACTGGGTCAGGGTTCGGACCTCCTCCACTATTGGCGGCCCGGGTCTCCCTCTTACCCGCGACCTGATCCGTATTCCTGCCTCACGCAATCCGTCAAGCATGTGCGAAGACATCCCTCTCATGCTTCGAACGGGTTCTGATGATCAGGCGTGGCATATGAGCTCTTCTGGTTCAGAGGAGTTCTGCCTGTCCACATTCTCGTTCCCTTGCTATTGGGGCTGCAATCGGGAGAGACGACTCAGAGAGACCCAGTGACATACCGGATGCACGAGCGACCTGAGCGAAAGAATAACGCAGCGTACAGGGTCTCCATGCTCGCACGGGCCTGCACACACATGTACAAATCGCGTTTCGACCAGTGTGGGTGCAGAACACCAATTCCTTATCATGAGGGGACCAGGATAGCCAGAACGTCCGTATGGGAACTGAGAGCTCGAGGTCGGTTCGACACCTCATGAGACCTCGAGGAGTGACCCCAGTGCCGTCTCCTGGGAGTGACAAGACTCCTGTGTCCAATTCTGTCCAACTGAAAATGAACGGTACATGTGCACCACGCAGTGATGTCCAAGGCCGTCCAACCTCTGGGGAGCTGCTGCTGACCCGTGAAGTGATACGGCATCAGCGGCAACAATACGACTCATCAATGGTTTTAGTATGGGAGTGTGCAGAACGCTGCGTTCCGAGGGCAACGATGGGTGATGCGCACCGACATCCAAAGAATGTTAATATGGTATATGCGGGTGATTGGGTTGAGGTGTTCGTTGCGTGGGTATCATCGACCATGTTTCGAATCTCTTGAGTCAAGCGGACATAAAGTACACCCGTGAGGGCAATGCTCTCACCATGAGATGGAAGACAGACCACTTTGAAGACCTGAAAATAAAGGTAGTTGCTAACAGGGACGAATCGTGGCTCTACATTGTCGCGCCATTCACTAACTTTCACCAGGTCGGCGAGGCGAACAAGATGAAGTTGGCCTTCGATATGCTGAAGGAGTCATGGCGAGCCAATGGAGTGAAGTTTGCCATCGACGATGATGATGATATCATTGTCATAGCCGAGACAAACGACACGGACCTTAACGTCCAAGAGGTCAGGACCCTGGTGGGTCATGTGGTTCATGCATGCGACCGGCTTTGGGAAATATATCCCGGTTAGTCGAGTTCTGTATAGACAACACGTTGCGGCTCAGTTCCAGTGGACTGGGCCGTATCCCGTTTTTTTCGACACCTTGATAAGAGTGCTCGCTCGTTCTCGACTTCTGGCGAGACTCTGATGACTTCAACCACACCAGTGCCATTCCCGCCCGAGAAACGAGAGCGCCTTGTCGCCATACTGTATCCGAAGAGGATTGGGTTTCTGTGGGCGTACGTGGTTGGCGTGATAGTATTCATGGTGGGCTTCCTTTCGAACGTAGCGGCTTCGGCAGGGTGGATTATTCACAACGAGCTGTCATGGGACATTTCCATAATTGGTCTTGTGGCAGGCGCACTCATAGTGTCAGAGGCGGAAACGCGGCGTCGATCCACGCTGTACATAATCACAACATGGAACGTACGGGTCAGGACAGGACTGCTAAGGAAGAGAACAGTGCGCCTGTTCTATGACCAGATAAAGGAAATACGACTGCAGGTCGATCCGCAACGAAGGCGCATTTCGATTGGAGATTTGCAGTTCTACTCACAAGCTGGAGGAGATACTCCCGTCCTTGTCTTCAGGGACGTCTACAGTCCCGATGGCATAAAGGAGCTGATAACCCGGTTCATCGAGACCACTCCCAGCACGCCACCCTGGGCCCATGTGCCACGCTGAGACTGGTGCGTCGGACGGATCAAGTAGTCTTAGCAATCCTCAATAGGCAGTGGAGCCCAATAGTCCTGTCTGCTTGAGAGCAGGTCAGGGTGTTTGTGCGTTGAGCAGGGCGACAATAATGTACACGACGCACAGTGGTGAGGCGCTGAAGACAGAGCTAGACACAGGTCTCATGACACTTGACTTCAACCAACTGACAATATCCTCAATCGACCTCTCAGAAGTCCATCGGTTCGAGGACCTTCGTGAACTCTCACTCTCGAACAACTACATCACAAGCCTTGACCTGACTCCGCTTCGTGCCTGCAGGAGACTTGAGTCGGTGGACCTATCGGCCAATGCTCTCTCAGAGGCCCGGCTGGAGCCCATATGCGAGTGTCCGCGAC
>JACAEL010000003.1 GCA_013388835.1 Candidatus Thorarchaeota archaeon
AGCAGAGATGCGCGGGCATGGCTCCGCGCTGTCCGGAGTGTCGGAATCAGTACAAGAGAGGGACGTCCCGACTTGACAAACGAACGCACCACGCGCACACGACACCTCATTGCAAGGGTAGCACGCCATCGCCTCTGCTGGCGCGAGCGTTGCAAGACTGTGATTTCGGCATCAGATATGGCACATGGTCTGAGTCTGTACTGCCGCAGCCGCGCCTGCAGACAGCCCATCTGGTTCCCTCGTCATCTCAGAGTTCTTCACTCACTCCTCGTCAACTAGTGAGAGTGAGTACTATTCGAACCAGCTGGGACTGCCAAGAGTGGCTCAGTCTGCACACCAGTCCTGTCGAGGACACGGACGAGGGAATGGGGCTGCTTGCCGCTACCACTGGCACGGTATGTGGTACAACGGCCTATACTGCCAACTTGATTACAAGGTATTGATGACATGCACATCAGGTGGACGCGAATTGCTAGAGGCCTACGTAAACCGAACACCGTCGTCTCGCGGTCTGTGGGAGCGCGCACGCAGACTATTCGCGGGCGGAGTGAATCACAACATTCGGACATTTGGGATGGTGACCGCTGGAGCATATCCGCCCTTCTTGAGCCACGGGAAGGGAAGTCACGTCTGGGACATTGACGGCAACGAGTATGTCGACTGGTGGATGACACACTATGCCGATATCTTGGGGCACAGTCATCCTGTGATCACCAAGGCCATCCGCGACCAGGCACAGAAGGCCGTGCACCTTGGTGGGCTCACCGGGACCCAGGTTGTGTTTGGCGAGGCCGTCAATGACGCCATTCCGATGCTCGAGCTCATGAGGTTCTGCACCACGGGGAGCGAGGCGACAATGTATGCTTCGGGTATTGCGAGAGTGTTCACAGGAAGACGCCTCATAGCCAAGGCGATTGGCGGCTGGCACGGAGGAAATGACACCCTTGCCTACCACATCAAGCACCCCTTCGCGGACGAGTCCCTAGTGGGAGGGGTCTCATTCGACTTCAACGACCGGGAGAGCGTGGACGCTATGCTGAAGACGCACGGTCATCAGCTTGCTGCAGTGATAGTCGAGCCCGTCCTTGGCGCGGGCGGCGCAATACCTCCTGAGGACCAGTTCCTGAACTACCTTAGAGAAGAGACTGAGAGCAGGGACATCCTACTGATATTCGATGAGATAGTCACCGGCTTCCGACTTGCTTACGGGGATGCGGGGACGAAGGTCTTCGGAGTGAGACCGGACCTGATAACGCTGGGGAAGGCAGCTGGAGGCGGCATGCCACTTGGCGTGTACGGTGGCAGGGAAGACGTCATGCGGCTTGCGGCACCTGGGACCCCGGGAGGTCGTTGGGTGGGCGGGGGAACATTCTCGAGTCATCCATTGACGATGGCGGCAGGAACTGCAGCACTCGGCGAGTTGCGCAGGAAGAGTGACGACTACAGACCCTTTAATCGACAGGGAGACCTCTTCAGGGAGGAACTGAACTCGGTCTTCCAAGAGACCGGTACACCGGCGATTGCTACGGGCATGGGGTCAATTGTGTTCATCACAGTGTTACGGAAGAGGCTTGAAGGCACACATCTGACAGGCAGTCGTCTCGGCGCTGCAATGGACAATCAGTTGCAGGATGTGTTTCAGGCTCTGCTCATGCATCATGGTGTGCTGGGATATCACGGTCTCGGAGCCATGTCGTTCGCGCACAGCAGAAAGGACCTTGACAAGACCGTTGAGGGGGTCAGGGAAGCGATAGACTCTTTGCAGAAGGGGTTGATGGCCGCGAGATCCGGCGCAGGTCAATGCCCTTGAGAGAAGTAGTCGCATTTGTGCGTGAGGACGCAGGATGAGCATCTTGGTCGACCGAATCTGCACACAAGCGCCCCGAGGTCAATGACAGCAAGGTTGTACACTTGGTGCTCCCTCTCTGGAACAAGATGCTCTCCTATCGCCTGCATGAGCTCGGGACTGGGGTTCGCAGGGAGCACATCCATCCATAGCCGGCTGTAGAGTCGGACTGCATTGGAGTCGACCATCGCAGCTCTGACACCGAAGCCCAGAGACAGTATTGCGCCTGCAGCATAGAGTCCCACGCCGGGCAGGCTGAGGAGAGCGTTCATGTCTGGTGGCAGACGACCGCCCATCTCCTCGACTACCTTCACTGCCGCAAGATGCAGCAGCCGAGCCCGTGCGTTCTGCAGACCAACAGAAACGAAGCACTCGCGGAGTTCCTCTTCGGTCGCTCTGGCCGCCGCTTCGAAGTCTGGATACCTGGTGGTCAGCAAATCGTAGGCACGCATCGCCGCCCTAGCAGTGGTCCTGCGTAAGGAGACCTCGGCAAGGAATACCCTGTACGGGTCAGACTGGCGCCTCCAGGGGAAGTCACGGAGATTCTGTTGTGACCATCGAAGTACTGCTGTGCGGACTGCGCGAGTTCTCTTGGTAACTGACTGCCGCAGTCGCTCGTCATCCAGAATCACCTTGTCGCAGCACCGCAGACACCTGACGAGTCATGGCATAACAACTCTTCGCAGCAATCGAGTCTGCTGCATGAGTCAGAACCTGAACTCCCATGTCGTCGGCTTCCTCCTCTGCTTCCAGACCTCAAGAAGTAGCCTTCCTATTAGGACCGCAAGAAGATTGAAGAGGTCACATGCCGTGACTTGGATGCCGTTGTAGACGCTGTGGGGGCCAGCCCGGAGGGGCTTGTCCTGGCACGAATGGAGGGCCTCCTGCTGGCACATGGGCTGCAGTGAACAGGAATAGCGCCTGCCACGGGGTCAGAAGTACCGCCAGCTCCACCATCGCACAGGCGGCACACACGGTCCCATGCGCTGGACGCTTTGGCAGTCGTAGTGCGTAGTACACCATGGCGGCCACGAGCACTGCGAATAGAAAGACGAATGAAACCAGAACGCGGTTACTGGAGACAATGAATATCCACACCCACAGGGCTGGCAGCAGCTGCCCAGAAGCTGGACAGTCTTGGACATCGCTGCGTGGTGCATATACACCTCCGTGCGGGA
>JACAEL010000004.1 GCA_013388835.1 Candidatus Thorarchaeota archaeon
TACAACTTCCCAATGTTCAAGAACGCCAGCTATGACTCATGGCGCGACCAGCTGCTTCACTCAACTGACTATGATGAGGTCTACGAGGCAGCCATAGAGATGCAGAAGATCTGGGTCTATCAAGTGCCCAGTCTTATCTGCTACGAGAACCAAGTACTGTATGCATATCGGACCGACAAGTATGCTGGCCATGTCAATGATGCCCTTTATGGCACGCCTAACTTCTGGACAAACTACAGGGTTCATCTGAAGCAGTCAGAGGGAGGCCCGACGGGTGGTGATTTCCGCTACGGCATGGATTGGTGCCCAGACCTCAACTTCATGAGGAGCCCCGTTACGATTGCAGACAGGATGCTTGATAATCTCTATGATTCACTACTGAGAAGAGGTCCAGACGGCAAAGACCTGCCATGGTTAGCAACGTCATACACGGCGCAGACACACGCCCAGAACTCATCCATCCCGTCTGGGCATACAAGGTTCGTCTTTCAAGTCGTACGGAACGCGACTTGGAGCAATGGGTGGCCACTGACTGCTGATGACATCGCCTTCAGTCTGAACTTCTACAAGAACGGATTTGGTATCTGGCTTGGGGTTGACCTTGTGGACATGGTATCAGCAACTGCCCCCACACCATATGAGCTTGTGGTGGAGTTTTCCACAGAGTCCTACTGGCATCTGCATACCATAGCGTACAAGTATGTGATCTCAGAACTTGCCTTCGCCTCCATTACTCCGAGTAACTGGTCCAGCTGGAACCCGGACCCGGAAACCATGGTCACCTCAGGGCCATTTCTATTCTCCGACCGCGCCATCGACGAGTTCTGCCGGCTTGCCAAGAACCCCAGATACTTCCTCAGACCGAACGAACCACCCACGGTGAGCAGTCCTCCGGACATGACATATGTAGTCAACACCACTGGACACAGCATAACATGGAATGCAACCGACACTGATCCACTGCTCTGGATGGTCTTCAAGAACGACACCCTCTACGCGATGAACATCTTTTGGGACGGTGGTCCTATCACAATCAAGATAGACAATCTGACCCTGGGATGTTACAACTTCACGCTCTATGTGGCGGACGCATCCATGAACATAGTGACGGACAGTGTCTTTGTCTATGTGGTCGAGGCAGACTACCTGTTGCCAGTGCTCGTGACAGCGGGTGTTGCATCCGCGGTAGTAGTCGTCGCTGTGGTAGTGCTAGGCGCAAGACGGAGAACTCCACTGGGCTAGTCACCACGTCATGGCTACCATGAGGACCTCTCTCCGGATGTCTTCAGTGCTAGAGGCTGCTTAGGCAGCTTCTAGCGAGCAACAGGCGGCCGATACGCGGGTCATTGCAGAGAAACAGCATTGTGAGACGGCATGACACACTGGCGCCGCTCGATGCTGTTGACGCAAGCAATGCCCAAGGGCACGACGGTCTGGGACACCTAGCATGGAACCACCAGCTCGGCATCACCGAGCAACTCCTACATAGCGGAATAGTCTCGCTCACCCCTCAGGGTCTGCACTGTGCTCTAGAATGCATCTTGCACCCCAGTAACAATCTAGGTTGACACGGGTCGGCATGCGTGGGCTGGCAATTGGTGCGTGGCCCTATCGCAATGTTAACTTGGCTTGCACCCAGAGCAGACCTGTCCGAGGTGAGTAGATGGCAGTCTTCCAGCTAGAAGCTCCTTTCAAACCCACAGGTGACCAACCACAGGCGATCACTAGGTTGGTAGAAGGACTGAGGTCAGGGCTCAGTGAGCAGACGCTTCTGGGAGTGACTGGCTCAGGCAAGACTTTCACAATGGCAAACGTCATTGCTCAATACGGACGCCCGACTCTGGTCATATCGCACAACAAGACACTCGCCGCCCAGCTCGTCTCGGAGTATCGGAGGTTCTTCCCCAACAACAGTTGCGAGTACTTCATCTCATACTACGACTACTATCAGCCGGAGGCGTATGTGCCCAGCAAGGACATGTACATCGAGAAGGAGACAGAGATCAACGAGGAGATAGAGCGGCTACGCAACTCAGCCACTAGAGCGCTGATGACTCGTGAGGATGTGATAGTCGTGGCGTCAGTGTCCTGTCTCTTTGGTCTGGGTGACCCCCGCGAATACGACACCATGACATTGATGCTTGAGGTTGGAAAGCAGTATGACCGAAGGCAGGTCCTCAGGCAGCTCATAGCGATGCAGTATGAACGCAACGATGTCGAGATGAAGCCGGGTACATTCAGGGCCCGTGGCGATGTGATTGATGTGCGGCCCGCGTATACGAAGGACATCCTGCGGCTGGAGCTAGATGGGGATGTCCTCTCCAGACTCTACACTATGGAGCCTGTGAGCATGAAGAGAGTCTGGGAGGGGACCTGGGCGACGATATACCCCGGACGACATCATGTTGCAAGACAGGAACACATCGAGCGCGCACTCGGGTCCATTGAGCAGGAGATGAATGAGCGAGTCGAGTGGTTCCAGAAACAGGGAAAGCTCGTGGAGGCCGAGCGACTAAGACGCAGGACCATGTACGACCTCGAGATGCTTCGTGAGACTGGCAGGTGCGATGGCATTGAGAACTACTCACGCCACATTGAGGGGCGCAAGGAAGGGCAGCCACCCTACGTTCTACTGGACTACTTTCCCCAAGACTTCCTCATGATCGTCGACGAGAGCCACATGACAATCCCTCAGATCAATGGGATGTATCACGGCGATCTTGCGCGGAAGAAGAACCTCGTGGACTATGGATTCAGACTGCCCTCTGCGCTCGACAACAGACCACTCACCTTTGACGAGTTCAAGAGGTACATGAAGCACGTCATCTACACAAGTGCGACACCGGGACCGTACGAGAGAAGGCATAGCAAGCAGATAGTCGAGCAGCTCGTGCGACCCACCGGTCTTGTCGACCCGGAGATAACCGTCAGGCCCATCAAGGCCCAGGTAGACGACTTGCTTGTCGAGATACGGAAGACGGCTGAGAGAGGAGAGCGTGTGCTTGTCACGACCCTGACCAAGAAGACCGCAGAGATGCTCTCGGAGTATCTGACGGAATCAGGTGTGAAGGCAAGATACCTCCACTCTGACATTGGCACAGTGGAACGCATCGAGATAATCAGGGAGCTGCGTCTTGGCAAGTTCGATGTCCTGGTGGGCATCAATCTGTTGAGAGAGGGGCTGGACATACCAGAGGTGTCGCTCGTGGCCATAATGGACGCCGACAAGGAGGGCTTCCTCCGTAGCGAGTGGGCACTCATACAGACCATGGGCAGAGCGGCCAGGAATGTCAACGGAAGAGTGATTCTGTACGCAGACCACATCTCTGAGGCGATGAGTTCCGCAATCAGTGAAACGAACAGAAGGCGGGCCTATCAGCTGAGATACAACGAAGAGCATGGGATTGTGCCTCAGAGCGTTCAGAAGGACATCAGAGACATTGCCCAGGGCATCGCATCCAAGGCTGCCAAGACGGTTCAGGCCAAGCTGCCAGATCTTGATGTCATCGAGATGGAGGCGTTGATGGACCTTATAGTCAATCTCGAAGAGGACATGCGCAAGGCAGCCAGAGACCTCGAGTTCGAGAGAGCTGCTGAGTTGAGAGACCAGGTCAAGGAACTGAGAGCGCGGATAGAGGGGCGGTAGAATGGCAGTCCTGAAGGAAGTCCCTGAGGACAGCGAAACGGAAGTGGAGGGCCCGCATGACATCGTGGTCCGTGGGGCCGCTGAACACAATCTACGCCACATCGATGTTGACATCCCGCGAGAGAAGTTCACTGTGGTGACCGGTGTGTCAGGGTCGGGCAAGTCCAGTCTTGTCTTTGACACAATCTTCGCGGAGGGGCAGAGAAGATTTGTCGAGTCGCTCTCACCATACGCTCGCCAGTTCATAGGTCTCCTTGAGAAGCCCAAAGTCGACTTCATTTCGGGCCTGTCACCCTCAATATCCATCGACCAGAAGAGTGCTGGGCGTAACCCCCGGAGTACTGTCGGCACTATCACTGAGATATATGACTTCCTGAGACTTCTCTACGCACGTGTCGGGATTCCGCACTGCCCACGGTGCGGGAAGGTGATTGAGCCTCAGACAGCACAGCAGATGGTCGACCGGGTCCTTGCGCTCGGTATAGGGACCAAGATCTCCATACTGGCTCCGATTGTGAGAGGCCGCAAGGGAGAGTACAGAAAGGAGTTCAGGGAGCTGCGTCAGAAGGGCTACGTCCGTGCTCGCGTTGATGGAGAGGTCAAAGAGCTTGAGGAGGGGATGTCCCTCGACAGGTACTTCGAGCACACCATTGAGGTCATCATAGACAGGCTTGCAGTGGAAGACTCAGAGCGAGCCAGAGTCTCGGAGGCCATCGAGACGGCGTTGAAGATGGCCGATGGTGTAGTCGTAATTGACACGGGCGACCAGAACATCACCCTCTCCAACAGGTTCGCATGCGTGGACTGCGGGATAAGCCTGCCAGAGATGGAACCACGTCTGTTCTCATGGAACACTCCGCACGGTGCTTGCCCGGAGTGCACCGGTCTCGGGGTGACACGCGATGTTGATCCGCGTCTCCTTGTGCCTGACGACTCTCTGAGTCTTGCACAGGGAGCAATTGCACCGTACAACTGGATGGCGAAGTCGGGGCAACTGAAGGCCGTTGCGGACCACTATGGTTTCTCCATGCATGTCCCATGGCGTGAGCTGGCAAAGGAGCACCGGGACAGAGTCCTGTACGGCACAGGCACCGAAGAGATAGAGGTCCACTGGAAGTGGGGTGACGACCCTGACAGGACTCAGTGGGAGGGCACATCCGTTGCGCCCTTCAGAGGCGTTGTCGAGTACATGCGGCGTAACTACCGGCAGACCCAGTCCAGCTACATCAGGACCAAGCTTGAGCAGTACATGCCAGAGACTGTATGTCCGGTCTGCAAGGGGAAGCGACTTCGTCCCGAGGCACAGGCCGTCAAGTTCCGAGACAAGTCGATTGTTGAACTCGACCGCATGTCTGTCAGAGACCTCAGGGAGTTCCTCAAGAGCGTCAAGCTCTCCGACCATGAGGCCCCCATCGCGAGACCTATCCTGAAGGAGATCGAGGGGCGCATCGGATTCCTGTGTGATGTCGGACTGGACTATCTCACACTGGACAGGCCTGCACCATCCCTTGCAGGCGGTGAGGCGCAGAGGATACGATTGGCAAGTCAGATTGGGTCGAACCTTGTGGGAGTGACATATGTCTGCGACGAGCCCTCCATAGGTCTGCATCAGAGGGACAACCTGCGTCTACTCAAGTCACTGCTGAGACTGAGAGACCTCGGTAACACAGTGATTGTCGTGGAGCATGACGAGTCAACGATGGAGGCCGCAGACTACATCGTCGATCTCGGCCCAGGTGCTGGGGCTGAGGGCGGAAGGGTTGTCGTGGCAGGAACACGCGAGGAGGTCATGAAGTCCAAGGAGTCACTTACCGCCAAGTTCCTTCGGGGCGAGGAGGTCATCCCGATCCCAGCACAGCGACGCAAGCCGAATGGTCGCTACATCGAGGTGAAGGGCGCACGGCACCACAATCTGAAGAACATCAGTGTACGCATACCTCTTGGTCTATTCATAGCAGTGACCGGTGTCAGTGGCTCTGGGAAGAGCAGTCTGATTACTGAGACTCTCCAGAGGGAGTTGTCACGACGCTTCTACGGAGCGAGGGACCCACCTGGTGAACATGATGCGATACTGGGCGTCGAGCAACTGGACAAGGTGATCATCATTGACCAGAGCCCTATTGGACGAACCCCACGCTCGAATCCTGCAACCTACGTCAGCCTGTTCTCCAACATCAGGGACCTCTTTGCCAGTCTACCGGAAGCAAAGATACGCGGCTATGGTCCCGGGCGATTCAGCTTCAATGTGAAGGGGGGCAGATGCGAGAAGTGCAAGGGCGCAGGAGTAGAGGTCATTGAGATGCAGTTCTTGCCTCCTGTGGAGGTCACGTGCTCCGAGTGCAAAGGACGACGTTACAACCGTGAGACCCTGAATGTGCGTTTCAAAGGAAAGAACATAGCTGACGTCCTGGCCATGAGAGTGGATGAGGCCTATGAGTTCTTCGCCGACGTGCCAGTCATCAGGCGGAAGCTCCAGACACTTCTGGAAGTGGGGATGGGATATGTGCAGCTCGGACAGCCCGCCACAACGCTGTCAGGAGGCGAGGGACAGAGAATCAAGCTGAGCAAGTATCTCTCTCGCCCGGCCACTGGTCAGACACTGATCCTGCTTGACGAACCAACGACCGGTCTTCACTCTGCGGACATCAAGAAGTTGCTGGAGGTACTGCACAGGCTTGTAGACCTAGGAAACACAGTGATTGTCATCGAACACCAGCTTGATGTTGTCAAGACCGCAGACTGGGTCATCGACCTTGGACCTGAGGGCGGGGACGAGGGAGGGTACCTAGTGGCAGAGGGAACTCCCGAACAGGTCGCAGGGGTCAGGGCATCGTACACGGGGAGGTTCCTGAAGGATATGCTTGGGGTCCACGAGGACCACGGCAATCAGCAGACAGTGTCAGGGGCTGTGACGGACAGGTGACCGGCTTCATTCGTGTCAGGAAAGCGGAAGAGCACAACCTGAAGCGCATCTCCGTAGACATTCCGCGAAACCAACTGGTCGTTGTCACTGGTCCCAGTGGCTCGGGCAAGTCAACGCTTGTATTCGACTGTGTCTTTGCTGAGGGGCAGCGACGATACGTTGAGTCACTCTCCAGTTATGCCCGTCGGTTCTTGGGGCGTCTTGACAAGCCGCGTGTCGAGTCGATTACCGGTCTGCCACCAGCCATATCCATAGAACAGAAGGGAGGGACCAAGAACCCACGGAGCACGGTCTCTACGAGTACTGAGATACACGACTATCTTCGACTCCTCTACGCGAACATTGGGACACCGCACTGCATCAAGTGTAGGAGACCCATGGAACAACTCACTGCAGAGTCTGTGGCAACCCTGCTGCTGAGCGAGAACGGCGGCCAGCGAGTCCACATACTGGCACCGGTGATACGTGAGGAAACCGGAAAGCACGAGGACACAATCGTCCAGCTGGCTCAGAGCGGCTTTGCGAGGCTGAGAGTGGATGGTGAGTACCACGACATTGGAGGTCTGGAACTGGATGGGAGAAAGAAACACAGCATCGAAGTTGTGGTGGACCGAATCGACCTGGCCCAGAAGGACCGTGAACGTCTTGTGGGGTCGATTGAGACCGCTCTTGAGACCGGTGATGGAGTAGCCATCGTTGCGAGGGAGGACGTGCCAGACCTGACTTTCGCAGAGCGGCTCATGTGCCCAAAGTGTGGCGTGCAGTACGACAAGCTCGGTCCGAAGGCCTTCTCGTACAACACACCTGCGGGAGCCTGCCCGACCTGCAACGGTCTCGGCGAGATATTCGACTTTGACCCGGACCTCATCGTTCCGGACAAGAAGTTGAGCTTGCGTCAAGGGGCGTTGCATCCGTGGGCGCGCACGTCAGTCAGCTGGCCCATGCTGCTGCTTGAGGCCCTCGGAGAGGCAGCTGGTTTCTCGATTGACACCCCATGGGAAGAGCTGTCAGACACCGCCAAGGAAGTCATTCTATGGGGACGACCCTCGTACCGCGTCACATTCAAGAACGAATACACAGACTACAAGGGCCGACTGATAAGCAGCCAGACCACTCGTAACTGGGAGGGAATGATTCCCAGACTCCGCCGCCATCTTGGAGAAGAGTACAACCCCGACTACAAGGAGAGGATACTTTCAAGGTACACGCGTGCGGGAGCATGTCCGTCATGCGGAGGCAAGAAGCTCCGTCCTGAGAGTCTGGCAGTCACAGTCGGCGGGAAGAGCATAGATGAAGTCACCTCAATGACCATCAAGGAGGCCTACTCGTTTTTCAGCAGCCTTCAGCTGTCTGAACGTGACGCAAAGATAGCACGGCTCATACTGAAGGAGATTCTTGCACGGCTCAGGTTCATAATGTCCGTCGGACTCGACTATCTCAGCCTAGACCGCAAGTCCATGACCCTCAGCGGCGGTGAGAGCCAGAGAATCCGACTCGCCACACAGATCGGGTCCGCGCTGACTGGCGTTCTGTACTGCTTGGACGAACCCAGTGTGGGGCTTCATCCTCGGGATATCGGTAGACTCCTCAAGACGTTGACTGATCTCCGAAGCCTCGGCAACACGGTACTAGTGGTGGAGCATGACAGGGACACAATCTACGCTGCAGACCATGTGATAGACCTAGGTCCCGCGGCGGGCATCCATGGCGGAAGAGTCGTGGCAGAGGGACCACCGGAGCAAGTCCTAGCAGACCCGAAGTCACTGACCGCACAGTATCTTGCCGGTAGGAAACAGATTCCAGTCCCCAGACAGCGACGCAGGGGAAACGGACAATCAATCTGGCTGCGAGGCTGTCGTGCCAACAACCTAAAGGCGGTGACCGTGGAGATTCCGCTGGGAATGATGGTCTGTGTGACAGGGGTGTCGGGGTCAGGCAAGTCAACACTCGTCAACGAGACCCTCTACAAGGCGCTGGCCCGACAGATCAATGGTGCCTCGGTAGAGCCCGGCGCATACGACTCCATTGAAGGGACTGAGAACATTGACCGACTAATACTCGTCGACCAGTCCCCAATCGGCCGCACCCCGAGGTCGAATCCTGCGACCTACACGAAGGTCTTCGACAGCATCCGAGAGCTCTTTGCAAGGATGCCTGAGGCGAAGGCAAGAGGCTACACTGCAGGACGCTTCAGCTTCAACACGCGAGCTGGCAGGTGCGAGAAGTGTCAGGGGAGTGGTCTTCTTCGTGTGGAGATGCATTTCATGAGCGATGTCTATGTGAAGTGTGACGCGTGCAACGGACAACGCTTCGACCGGGAGACCCTTGAGGTCACCTATAAGGGTCGGAACATCACTGACGTGCTCTCAATGGAGGTCGGTGAAGCGCTTGAGTTCTTTGCGGACATCCCTGACATTGTGGACAAGCTACAGACCTTGAAGGATGTCGGTCTGTCGTATGTTCAGCTCGGACAGCCTGCGACAACCCTGAGTGGCGGCGAGGCCCAACGCATGAAGCTCGCAGCTGAGCTCGCCCGGAAGAACACAGGGAACACGCTCTACATACTCGACGAGCCAACGACAGGTCTCTCAGCCTCTGACGTGCATGTACTTCTGAAGGTGTTGGGAAGACTTGTCGACGCGGGGAATACGGTAATCGTGATTGAACACAATCTTGAGGTGATAAAGACCGCCGACTGGATCATTGACCTTGGTCCGGAGGGCGGTGACGAAGGCGGAGAGGTCATCGCCTGCGGGACTCCTGAAGACATCTGTGCTGTGAAGGCATCTCACACCGGACAGCATCTCAGGGGTGTCTTGTCATTCCCTGCAGACTAGTCGACACTTCATCAGGCTTATCTCGATAGTCGGCAAGTCTGCATCAGTGAGTGAACACACACTACAACGGCGTTGCTGGTGTTACTGAATGGCTGAGCTTCGACGGCTTGTTGACGACCTGCCTCTTCAGCCAGGCGTCTATCTGTGGAAGGACCGGGAGGGAAAGGTCCTCTATGTGGGCAAGGCCAAGGAGCTGAGGAAGCGTGTACAGTCCTACATGCGCAGGAGAGGGCTGGACAGGAAGACATGGGAGCTGATGCAGCGGGCCGAAGACCTTGAGACAATAGTGACCAACACGGAGCGAGAGGCACTCCTTCTTGAGATGACACTGATAAAGAAGCACCAGCCGAAGTACAACATCTCTCTCAAGGACGACAGAAGGCATGCATGGATCCGCATAGACACGACAAGTCCCATACCGACCGTAGAGGTGACAAGAGATGTCAGCAAGGATGGAGCGAGATACTTTGGTCCATATGGCAGCACGAAGAGACTTGACCGATTCCTTGAGACTCTGAGGAAGTTCTTGCCCGTGGCAATCTGCAAGCGCCCCGAGTCAGTGAAACGGGAGTGCATGGACTTTCACATACAGCGGTGTATGGGGCCTTGCAGGGATGATGTTGACAAGCACGAGTACAGGAAGCTGATTGAACAGCTGTGCCTGTTCCTTGAGGGCAACGAGGCCCTTCTGGCAGATGTCATACGCCGGGAGATGGCGGCCGCCTCTGAGAGCCTTCAGTTCGAGAGAGCAGCACTCCTTCGCGACAGGCTGATGGACCTGGAGATAATGATGCGCCGGCAACAGGTCATTGACACTGATGGACACAACCGAGATGTGATTGGCATCTCGAGGACTGAGACCTCCAGTTTGATACAAGTGATGGTGATTCGCGGGGGAATGTTGATTGGAACAGACCACTTCCTGTTTGAAGAGACACTCGAGACAAGTGATGAGGACCTAGTCACAGCCTTTGTCGAGCAGTTCTACTTCGAACTCCCCCAGTTGCCCGACGAGATCTTGCTCCCGACTCCCATTCCTACTCAGACTCAGCTCGCCAGCTGGTTGAGCGAGGGATGCAGCACCCCTGTCACGATTCGTCCCCCGTCCGATACGCGGGAGCAGGAACTGGTACGGATGGCAAACAACAATGCAATGCGGTCCCTGAGAAAAATCCTCATTCTGGGTGAGAGCGAAGACGAGATAGTGGACAACGGTGTGAAGGACCTGAAGGAGGTCCTCGGTCTCAGCCACGTCCCGATGCACATAGAGTGTTTTGACATAGCCAACATACAGGGGACCGATCCAACTGGTTCCTGTGTGGTGTTCCGAAATGGGCAGCCGGACAACAAGAAATACAGAATGTTTCGTGTGCGAGTCAAGGAGACCCCGGACGACTACGCTATGATGCGCGAAGTTGTCTTCCGCCGCTACAAGGGAGTGCTCGAACGTGGAGAACCACTGCCCGACCTTGTCATAGTGGATGGTGGAAAGGGACAGCTCTCAGTCGCTCAATCGGCTCTCAGTGAGCTGGGCTTGGACTATCTGCCTGTGGCAGGGCTTGCAAAGCGTGAAGAGACAATCTTCACTAGCGACTCGCCCGAAGGCATCACACTTGCCAGGGACTCGGACGCGCTCCGTCTTCTCCAGAGGATACGCGATGAGGCTCACAGGTTTGCTCAGAAGTACCATCACAGGTTAAGGGAGAAACACTTCACAGGGTCCCTCCTCGAAGACGCCCCCGGAATCGGCCCGAAGCGGCGCAAGGCTCTGATCGAAGTCTTCGGCACCATTGAAGGGGTCCGACAGGCGACTGTCGCGCAGCTCGCCCAGGTCGAGGGAATGACTGAGAAGGCTGCCACAGAACTGAGGACTTGGCTTGACAGCAGGAAAGGCCAAGTGGACAACAATGAATCAACAGAAACATAAGGATGTACGGACAACTACTGACTCTAGGTCAGCAGGGTGAGGTGGAATGCCCTTTCGTGTATTCGTTGCAGTAAAGACGAGTGCTGCGAAGATGGAGCAGGTGAGGCGGTACCTAAGGGAACAGCGAGTAGTATCACAGGCATGTTCTGTCTATACTGGACCCTACGACATAATCGCAGTAGTTGATGTGGACTCGCTCGACGACTACCGGAGGTTCGCCCTCTATGATCTCCCGAGGATAGATGGCATCGAAGACTACGAGTCCTTTATCGCGATACACGCGTGACAGACGCTGATGACCATCGTCTCCACCTGCATGAATCGAGACATCTCCGTTGTGAGCCTAATAACCTCCACTTGGTGGGTGGCCGCGCAGTGGACCCTTGTGCATGAATCCGACATTCAGCCCGCTCAGTTGTGGACAATTCCTGCTCGGGGTGTACTCTGGACCGTGGACAGACTGGAGGACGAGGTGAAAAACAAAATGTACCCGGCTCTGCCGCCTGACCCAAGCCTTCCGTGGTAATCCCACGTCGGACACCCGCACGTACCTGTCACCCAGACAAGTGCTGCTTTGATCACAGGTTCGCGCGGAGTGCACAGACAGCTGTGGAAGTCGCCTCCCTGACACATCGGAACGCTGGAACCACGACGTCCGTCAGATGCGTAGGGGCATGGGACTGCCATGGCGAGGTTGCATCGACACGAGCTCGGCGAGCCCCATCCGCATACCGGGGCTCACCGGGCCATCCCATAATTGAGTTTTGACTTTCGACAGCATACTCACAGACGACCTTGCAGAGTGATTATGCACACGACTTGCCCCAAATGCAGGCCTATTCCTCTTCCGACTGCACGATGGATGGTCCTCGGGCCGCTCGCAGAGACAGATCCCACATTGCGGGGATTGAAACACAACCCCGATGTTTATATGGCCCATGCCATGCGAGTCTGGAGTGTCGGACACATAGTTCGAGGTGCAGAACATGATTTGGAAGGTAGACAAGAACAAGTGCACTGCATGTGGTACATGCGCTGATGTCTGTCCAGTGGACCCATCGCTTTATGTGATTGAGGAGAAGGCGGTCTTTCAGGTAGACAGGGCCGACGAGTGCACAGAGTGTTTTGCCTGCGTTGACAGCTGCCCAGAGGGCGCCATCTCCGAATAGGTGGAAACAACGCAAGCCCAGCCCACGGGCTCTATTGCCACTGCTGGTGATTGGACTCCGTGGGCATTCTCACTCTGCTGAGTACAGCCAGACGCATGACCAGTCGCTGATTGAGATGCCAGTCGCGAAGTGCGAGAGGGCGGACTGGGTCTCTCGGTGGCTTCGAGTGTATACCTTAGATGCATATGCGTCACTCCTGTTGTTGGAGTGATGCCTCGATATGAGCAGATTGCTTGCCGCTTGTTCGAGAGTGACGTCAGACAGGGAATACGTTCTGATGCCACACGAATCATACTCACGCAGCCCCAAGACCACCCAGCAGGAGCTGTCGGCTCCAGTGGACCAGAGGTTGTACAGGTGACATCGGAAGGAGAAGAAGGAGAGGGAGAGGACCGTTGCCCTGACACCGGGCTGTATACGCATGCGTGTCGTTGTGCGTCGTGTAGACCAATAACCATCCAGCCGCTTGAAATCCTACTGGACAGTCCCACACTCCATGCCCTGATTGAGAAGACGAAAGCCATGCTTGAGATGCTCAGGTATCTGGAGGAGAACCACTTCATCTTGCAGAGTGCGAGTGCGGAGACTGGTTTTGTAATGACCCCCCCAGAGGTTGACCAGTACGTCTGGACTCGCTGCTCCGGGTGCGGATACCCGATAATCACAGAGCGTGGCGGCGAGATCGAGGGGCTCTGCACTGAGTGCACGCCCATTGCAGACTCACTACGTCCGGAGTCCGCAGAGTACTACGGAGACCTATTCGATTACGTGTCTATGATGTGTTCGCTGGGCTCAGATGAGGGACTCGTCGGCGCAGGGTGCAGAGGTGACCTGAGCTTCGTGAAGCACTTCTGCAGAATGCATGACATCGACTTTGAAGCAGTCAAGAGGAGGCTGTATGCTACCGGAGGACACTGCGACTGTGAAGTCTTGCTAAACAGCTCTGATAACATACCCAGATTCAGTCGTCTGCCTAAGCTAGAAGAGAACTGAGACCACCCCGGCGGGTGCGCATGGCAGTGGCCAAGTTCACCCGCCCACTGCTACCTCACACGATACGGTGGACCAAAGACAGAGTCAAAGAAGTCCTTGAGCGACTCGTCATTGATGACCACTCGGATGTGAGCCTTCTCATCAGTACTCGGGTCAAATGATCCGCTGAAGTGCTCGATTCGTGACTTGTCGTCCAGCATCAGAAAGGTCTTCTCTTCGTCGACTTCCCTGTGCATGCCAAACTCCTTCTGAACCCGGTCCAGACACGCGTCGTACTTTGAAGGATCTACCCAATAGAACAGCTTCAGAATCACCAGCCTCCTCGTGATGAAAAAGGGATGACATAGCAATGCATATGTGTGATTGGCTCCAATGCCATTCAGTTGCTTCATTGAGGTGTGAGATGAATTGAACCCACCCACAGCATATCTCTCTGCTAGTAATCATTTCGGTCCTAGTCCCGGCACTTCCAATGGCGGCCACGCCTGTACTAGTACCTGAGGTTCCCCGAGTCCCATACGAGCTCTCGGACATAACATTCCAGACGCTGACGAGAACCATGAACGTGACCACCTTTGTTTCGCCGGACAGCAGCAGAGACGAACTGTGGCACATTCTACAGTCTGCGCAACAGAGCATCTATGTCGAGATATACGGTATCAACAACCCATACATACTCGACCTCATCCACCAGATTCATACAGCGAAGCCGAGCGTCGACATCAAGTTCCTCATTGGGTGGAATAGTCTGGGATACCCCGAGCCAAACAAGTATGTGGCAAACAATCTGACTCTCGTCGGAATACCTGTCAAGTGGACCAGCTCTGCAGACTTCACATATGCTCACCAGAAGTTCGTGATAATCGACAACAAGACTACTGTGGTCCATGCTGGCAACTGGGCGAAGACTAGCTTCCCAGAGAACGGCAAGGAGGCCAACCGTGAGTGGAGTATAGCCATGACTGACACTGCTGTGACCGGGGTCTACCGTGACGTGTTCGACTATGACTGGTCGCGAGGCACCCCCTACGATGCTGGCACCCATGGCACAGGTACACCTCTCACATACACCGAGAGTTCCAGCACATATCCTCGCCCGTTTGCCACGCCCGGACAGTTCAGCGGCCAGATGAATGTGACACCTATATTCAGTCCCGTGACAAGCCTTCAGGGCATTCTCTACTGCATCAACAGCGCGAGAGCAACCCTTGACATCCAGATACCGTACTTCACGAACGTGGGCGAGTCCAGTGTTGTAGACCAGATAATCAACGCCATTCTAGCCGCTAAGGCCAGAGGAGTGACTGTCCGTGTCATTACTGATGAAGAGAACGACTACCTAGAGGTGGCACAGATCTTCCACGCGCACGACATACCCGTGGTCTGGCACGACACACGGTGGTTCTCGGCGAACCATAACAAAGGCATCGTCGTTGACGGGCGACTTGTGTTGGTCAGCAGCATCAACTACAGCCAAGGGAGCATAACCGAGAACCGCGAGGCCGGAGTGATAATCGAGAATGAGAATGTTGCTCAGTGGTTCGGAGAGGTCTTTGACTACGACTGGGCGATTGCGGACTGTGACGTGCAGGACAGTGTCAATCTGTACTGGAGCCCCAACATACCCCGTAGTACTGATGCGATCAAGGTCACTGTCTATGGACACATGCTGTACGGCTCTGGCATCAACGAAGTCCAACTGGATATGAAGATAGGTGCTGGTGCATGGTCAAACACCACGATAACTGCAAACGTCGAGAACTCTGCGGAAGGAGACCCTGAGAACTACTTCTACAACATCCCAGCCCAGCCTGACGGAACAAACATAACTGTTGTAGGCAGGATTCTTGTTGGCTCAACGTGGCACATTGGTGTGCCCATGGTCATCAGGGTACGAAACGCACTGGGTTCCGTGACGAGCACCACAACGCCACCCATAGAGCCTCCTGCAATCGACCCGCTGATGGCCACTGTACTGATTGTCGTCCTAGTGATCTGTGGTGGAGGTGGCACTGCCGCATACAAGAAGGGCGGTCTGAGCGTGACCACCAAGCGCAGCTCACCGACAACCAAGAAGACCCGTTCCAGGAAGAGCAAATGAGACCGACTGACGGCTCCCAATCATTGGGGCCGTCCTCTCTCTTTCTAGGCCATGGCGCCAGAGCTGTCGTGAGCCATCTTCGCAAACTTCAAGCAGCTCTCGGCATCGTTACGCTCGCCTCTCTTCTTGTGGAGGTCCGCTGCAATGAGGTATGCCCGTTCGACCTCGCTCCATCGCTCGAGTGCATCTAGGCACAGCGCGAGGGCCTTCCATATGCTGGGGTCTCCACTCTCGAGCTTGAGGGCCGCACGGTAGGTCTCAACTGCATCGTCCAGTTTTCCAAGAGACTCAAGAGACCTCGCCTTCTTGACTAGCAGCTCTGCACTCTCAGGCATATGCCGTAGACCCTCAAGCGATGCCTGTAATGCCTCCTCGAACGAGCCTGAAGTGAGGAAGGCCTCAGCCTTCGCTGCATGAGCACGTGCACTCTTGGGATTCAGCTTGATAGCCTTGTCAAAGGCCGCGACGGCCTCCTCGTGCTCGCCGATGTGAATGTGTATGAGCCCCATCTCCACAAAGGCCTCTTCCAGAGTGGGGTCCGCCAGGACCGCCTGTCTGAATGCGTCCAGTGCCTTCTTGTTCTGGCCCTGACTTCGAAGAGTCCGACCTTGCAAGACAAACTTCTCTGCAGCCTCTCTGTTGGGGTTCATGCCCACTACGAGTGCGTCCATCGTTTTAACAGTTTTCCCGCTGCCTGCAGGAGTTCATTACGTATAATAGGCGGCTCGGGGCACTCTGCCACAAAGCAACCAAGGAGAAGAGCGAGACCATGGCTTTTGAAGCGAGACTTGACTGCGTACCCATTGACAGGAGCAAGAAGAACGAACTTGACGCCCTCTTGCCCATCGAGATTGGGATGTTCGGAGGCAGTGGAAACTACGACCCCACTATGATCGAGGACCCCATCGAACTCAAGGTCATGACACCATTTGGAGCCCCGTCAGACAACTTCATCGTCGGTCGGGTGAAGGGGCGGACCTTCGCGTTTCTCGCGCGGCACGGCCGGAATCACACGATTCCCCCGCACATGATAAATTACAGGGCCAACATGTGGGGGATGAAGGCATTGGGTGTCAAGAGGCTCATCAGCCCCGCGGCGTGCGGCTCTCTTCAGCCTGCCAGGATAAAGCTTGGTGAGTTCGTGTTCGCTGACCAGCTGTTTGACCGGACCTTTGGGGTCAGGAAGGACACCTTCTTCGAAGGCGGCACAGTCGCGCATGTGCCGATGGCGGAACCGTACTGCCCCGAACTCAGAAGGGTGGGATTCGAGACCGCCCAGGCTCTCGGCTACAAGGCTCACGAGAAGGGGACGTATGTATGCATCAACGGCCCGAGGTTCTCCACAGCCGCAGAGTCCATGTTCTTCAACAAGATGGGATGGGATGTCATTGGTATGACTTCCTATCCGGAGATAACGCTGGCACGCGAGGCGGGCATCTGTCTGGTCAACATATCGATGCCTACGGACTATGATGTCCACGGAGAAGAGCATGTGACGCATGAGATGGTCCTGAAGACGATGGCTAGCAACATAGACCGAGTCAGAAAGCTCACCTTCGAGATGATAGACAGAATCCCCAGAGAGGCTAGCTGCACATGCCAGACAGCCATGAAGAACGGTCTGTTCTGAAGACCAGAGAATGAAGACAGATGAGCCCGGTGCAGATGCTCCGGGCTCACGGATACATGTGCTGAAACGAAAATGCGTATGGACGCTCAGATGGGACTACCAGTCTTCGTCGTCTTCGTCCCACTCTTCGTCGTCTTCGTCCCACTCATCTTCGTCGTCGAAGTCTTCATCTTCCCAATCGTCATCATCACGATAGAAGATCAAGATTATACCTCATCATATTCTGCGGCGCTTTTGGAATTAAGCATGTCTTGATTGTAAGACAGTACATATACTCGGTTTTCGTGGATTAATCCACATCATATGGCTGCAGAGAGGTCTTGGGATTTTATCGCCATCATTATGATGAGTTTTCGCCATGAGCATCTCTAGAGTGTCGAAATAACGCCTATGGGCACTTTGTGTTCACGTCCCTCAACTGGATGTCCAACTGACAGGGGCTGAGACGACGAATGTGTCCCCGACAGACCGAGGAACACCATCGAAAAGGTAATATCAACCGGTTGGGGCCCGCTCGGACCTATCGCACAGTCAACTGGGACAGACAACCTATGTCCCAGCAAGGTGAGCACTCCAAGTTGAGTCATCTGACAACTGAGAACGAAGCATGTGCCGCCCATCTTGATGCCCGGTCCGTCCTCATCGTCATTACCGCGCCAACCAGTGGACTCGACCAGACCTCACTGGATGCTGATGACCTGAGAAGAGTTGGAAGCGGGCTCTATCAGGCGGGAGCCAGCAATGACGCAGTGAAGGCAACACTATCTCAGGTCTCACACCTCACACTGAAGCGCGCAAGAACAGTGCCTCCGGTGCGAGGCAACGGGACAGAGGATGCCAGCGAACATGTCTACTCGCTTGTGTACTATCGATTCGAATCACCAACACCACAACAGAAGAAGCAGACACAGCGACTGTTGATGAGAGCTCCGTGCGTACGACTGAGACCTGGAGTGCTACTCTTTCCACATCTTCGCAAGAAGGACGTTGCCAAGTACTTCACCACGGAAGGGAAGACAGACCTGCTGCGTGCCAAGAGACTCGACGAGGAGCTGACAGCTCTTGGCGCCCGAGTGACAAGGTGGTCGCGGCTCAAGCTCATAGGACTACGAAGCAGCGAGACAGTCGAAAACGCGATTGACCGAATGATTGAGCATGACCTCCGGACCATCGAGCTGAGGATCCGGCAGGTCAAGGACGCGCTGTCTCGAACAGACCTGTCGAACAAGACGCTCAGGAGAAGGTACGGAGAGATCTGGACACGCCTCAAACTGCTGAAGAGGACCTATGCGGTGATCCAGGATGTCTGGCATCATGACACAGAAAGGCCACTCAGACGGACTTACAACCTTCTACTGAGGTTACGACGGGCGATTCAGAACAGACCAAACCCAACTGGCGAAGGAGCCACCGAGACTCTGTAAGGACCAAAGCCTTGAAGACATCGGGTCTGCTGGCTTCGTGCATGGTCAGGCTTGCGCTTGCGCAGATTGAGCCGAGCATAACAGACGCCGCACATACGTGGGACGAGATCAGGTGGGCGCTCAGGCTCGCACAGTTGTCTCAAGTGGACGTACTTGTCCTGCCTGAACTTGCCAACTCAGGCTACAAGTTCGAGTCGGAACAAGAGCTACAGACGCGGTCAGAATCCGTCCCTGAAGGCCCGCTCTGTGGTCTGCTGGCAGAGTGGAGCCGACCCGGCCGCCTTGTTGTCTCAGGGGTCTGTGAGGCGGACGATGGGGCATACTATAACTCGGCAGTTGTATTTGCTTCTGGGCGACTTCAGGGGACCTACCGAAAGCTGCATCTCTTTGGCGAGGAACGGAGGTGGTTCAGAGAAGGGAGAGAAGAACCGCCCGTGTTTGAGTTTGGAGGACATCGCTACGGAGTGATGATATGCTTCGACTGGGCATTTCCTGAAGTAGCCCGTATTCTGGCACTCCGTGGAGCACAGGTGATACTACATCCAGCGAATCTGGTGTTGAGATACTGCCAAGCCGCAATGGTCACACGGTCAGTTGAGAACGGCATCTTCACGGCCACCGCTAACAGGATTGGTCAGGAGAGAGGACTTCGATTCACGGGAGGTTCCCAGGTGACAGCCCCTGATGGCAGCAGTTGTGCCTACTCGCTCACCGAGAGCCGTGACCTCGTGATCGTGGGCATAGACCCAACTAGGGCTGACAACAAGATGATCACTCCTCACAACCATCGGATTCTGGACAGACGACCAGAAGTCTACGGCAGACTGGTTGAGTCAGTCACTGAACGTCTCTAGGTCTTCGTCCTCGGATACGCTCGACGGGATACTTCTCCGCATTCTTGACCATCTTCTTGGCTATGGCTTCGGCCATGTTGATGCCTGCCACATCCGCCAGCCGGAGCAGGTATATCATCACGTCTGCTATCTCGTCTGCCAGTGCTGAGAGATATGTCTCCGAGCTCAGTGCAGACTGCACCTCTTCGTCTGTCTTCCACTGAAACAGCTCCAGCAGCTCTCCCAGCTCCACTGCCGCCGACACAGCAAGAGCTGACGGACGATGGTACTGCTCCCAGTCGCGCTCGGACACAAATCTCCGGATGACAGCAGTCAGCTCTTCTATGGATGGCGGGCTCTTCTTGGTAGTCATTCTCAGAACACGTCGGCTATCGCTTCTCACCAGTGATTGTGCGCTGCATGATGAATAGGCTGTATAGACAGAATACCACAATCGTTGAGGACAGCCCAAGCAAGGACACCGTGTTACCTGGGAGTATCGACACACCCGCAAGAACCCATGCGAAAGTGTCCAGCAGGCCAACAAGCGCTGCGCCTGACACAAGAATAAGGGTGGTGAGCCCGCCGTACTTCAACCGCGAGCCCCTGACTCCGTACCATGTCTGGAGAGACAGCACGTCTCCCACTGCAGCAAGAATCAGGACGAAGTATGCACCCAGCAGACTGTAGCTCCACGTATGCCAGATGGCGGGCGGAGTCAACAGCACCAGAGCCAAGCCGAACAGAGTCAATGCAAATGTGACTTTGGGCCACGGGTCCTGAAGGAATGCTTGAAGTCCGCCGACACCGGAAGCAACCACCTGAGTGTCGGTACCTGCAGTATCTTCGAGTTCTTCGGACTCCAGGTCCTCATCTGTATCCTCATAGACATCGTCTTCTTCCATTGGTGTTCCCTTTGCCTGTTCGTCGCTGGGAAGTCACAGTGTGTCAGTTAAAACCCTTTGTGCCGCCCGCAGGAGTCGAGTCGTCTCTCGGTCGGACCGTGCGAAAGAGTAATCACTTGCTATCAAGCAGAACATGCAGTCAACATGGAAGACTCAACTGGGAAGGGTGACACAAACCATGAGGGGGCCATAAAGTACCGTGCGGTCTTCAGCATCAAGAATGAGGGCAAGACAGCAAGAACGGTGGAGGGCTGGTTGAAGTGGACGTCACAGGGACCCGTGTTCATGGATGACTCGGACGCGGTTGTTGATACTGACTCAGTAGAGTGGTACACGTGTGAATATGATAGGGTGTCAAAGAGAGCCATCGTAGACAGGTCTAGAACGTCAAGGGTGGCTGCGAGACCCCTCCTCCTGACTGCTAGGCCGTATGCCGAGGACCTGATGTCACCCGAGCCTATTCTGCATCCCAGGTCTACCAATGGCTGGTATGAAGTGATGCTGAGAGGTCATCCCAGAAACAAGAGGTGGTTCTGCGTTCAGAACATCTTCTCGAACACGGACTCTCACCCTGATCATACGAACAAGCTATGGTTGACAACATACCGGGAAGATGGAACTGTCTCAGAGTCCTATGCGATAAACCGGTACGAGGTCGGAGGACTGATACTCAGGGAGGAGGGAGAAGTGGTGGAGGAGAGCCGTTCTTGGTTCGTGCCTGCAAAGTCCAGCACACCGTACGATAGAATCCTCGACGGACTGCTTGACGGGGTCCTGACCCGTGCCGAGGCCTTTGCACTACAGACGCGGGTGGCGGGGTCAATCGCTGAGAGCCTCGAGCCGCTGATTCCTGCCGACTATCCGGACTGGGCAAAGAAGGAGGCGATGGTCGGTCTGATGTTCGTCCTCAGGCATCGGAAGCCAGACTTGGAAGCAGATCCGCTCGAACTGACCACCAGCCTCACGCAGAGAGGGTGGTTGCTTCAGAGCATGATTGACTACCAGCTTGAGTTCGAACCAGAGGGCGCGCGCATGATACCATTTCCAGAGATGATGAGGATATCAGCTCGACAGCACCCCTCGACGTCGCCATTCCAACATCGGACTACATCATACTGGAGATTCATTAGCCTCCTCACTGATAGAGAGCCACCACATATGGAGCGGCTTCTCCAGATATGTGACCGTCTGAACGCCAGTGACAGGGTTCCACGAAGACTACCAGTCTCCAAGAGTGAGGCCAAGTCCAGCATTTCAGAGTGGGTCACGAGACTCAGCCTGACGGCGCGCGGACTGGAAACTTCGTCGGCTGTAAACTATCCCTGTCTGGGACTCACAGAACTACAGTACATGGGCCGGTCTCATCAATGGCCGACTATCCACAGTCAGTGGTTCGTCCAGCTCCTGGAGCTCGGCCCATCGGAAAGTCCATCACCACGAAACCTCCAGGTCCTAGTGGTGCCCACCTCTGCAGTGTCAAGAATCAGGCGTCTGTCAAGCATCTACGACTTTCACTCGACTGACTGGTACGCCAAGTCATTCAACACTCGGCTGTTTGCCAAGGGAAGAGGATGGCGAGTCGAGACACCTGACATAATGGCTTCACTCACTTCAGAGGTCGACTACGAACGACTCAAGGCATCGCGCAACGTGTGGCCGCAAGTTGACCCGTACACTCCGACAAGACGCGAGGTCACGGCACTGGATGAGAGTAACGTGTTCAAAGTGGCCTCGACAGAGACCGGAGAGCCAGTTGAAGAGAGGATTGGAATGAGCTGTCCAGAGTTCCTGAAGACCCTTGAACACCTCATCGCGAGGGGCGTTGTGTCTGTCAGCTACCTGCTTCAGCACATCACCATCCGCTCCAACCTCGTGACTGAAATGCTGGGCAACAAGAACCAAGTCGCTTCTGTTGCAGAGGCATTCTTGGATCACACACCGATGTCGTCAGTCAGATTCCAGTTGACCGGACCGACCACTGCGCACTGCCTCATCATCAGCCGTCAGACCGAGTCAGCGACCCAAGAGCTACTTGCCCAGCTACCTGGACAAGCTGAGTCTGCCGGACTGAGACTGAACTGCTGGAGAACTGGTGCGTACCGCTTGTATCGAAAGGGTGCACTGGGACGACTGTATCGTTCCGACGGCGTGTGGGAAGACAACACGGACATGTTGGAGTCCATGTTCTTGACGACGAGGCATGACAGGACCGGCCGGTAGGCGTTCAATAACCCCAAAACACCTTCAATCATCATTTGTATCAGTTCTTAGAATGACTGTGCGCTCAGTAACAATCATCTTACATCCCCAATTATGGATTGAAGATGTAAGACAGCACTGTGTTATGCAAAAGACATTCATAGTTGATATCGCAACCGTTCAGAAGGTCTATCTATAGAGAGAGCACAGTTACACTGGAGAATGAGATGATTGCCAGAATTGAGGAAGTACTGCGGACTGCTGCGTCAGACGAATCAAGAAGGGTGCAGGCGAAGCTCCTGACACATCTCAGCCAGATTGTGGATCTGCGGCACTGGGAGATATACGAGGCGACAGTCAATGATGCCAAGCCCCCAGAGCTGACAGTGACTCTGAGGCGGGCCCAGGGAAATGAGATGTGCGAGTCCGCCTGCGGTATCCCCCCGATGGTCGGAGACATCCCAGCGCTCGTACCGCTTGTCGGAGCCATCGCGGGCTCTTCCACAATGCTGGTGGATGCGACTGTTGACGGAGACACTGCAGTCCTCGGGTTCTCTGGAAACGGACTGCTGGGCCTTGCCACCTCGTTTTGGCGGTTCTTCCTGAGACTGTCTCGCCTGAGTTCGGTACTGATGGGCATACTTCAGAATCAGAGGTCAAGCTGCTGGCATGACGTCCAGTCCTGGCGTTCCTTCTTCGAGCGCAACTCAGGCGTGACTGACGGTCCTGTCGATGACATGCCGGAGGCAGTACGTGAGAGGGCGACAAGACAGGTAGTGGATGCGGCTCAGGCGCTTCTCTACTCGACACTGGGCAAGGACGCCACGGACACGCCACTGGTTCGAGGTGTTCTCGACTGGCTTGAGCAAGTCAGGATGACGCTGGTAGAAGTGGGCTCAGAGCCTGCATCGATGGAGGTGGTCTAGATGCTCAGTAGTGAGATCGTCGGAGAGGGAGAGGGCTTCTGCGACTGCCCGTCTGAGTATGAGTGGCTGTCAGGCGCGCTTGCCGGACTGCAGGTAAAGAGGCGGAGAGAAGACTGGGTGTGGAGGTCATTTCTCAGGAGGATAGTCGATATGATTGAGGATGCAGGGGTGGGGTCGCCCGTCTTTCCATCTCCTGACTGCAAGGACATGTCAGCACTGGAGGTCCTCGGCGGCTTCGTCAGCGTCGCGGGGGCCATTGTGCACGACGGGCTTGAGATTGTGTCCCCGGAATCTGGGGACCTGCGGGGTCTACTCGATGCAGTGGGCGTGTCATTCAGGTCTCGCGAAGACGTAGTGATTGTCTCGCCAGACTCTCTCGTGACTCTGGTCAATCTGTCATCAATTCGCGGGCCTCTAGCAGAAGAGATCGCCAACAAGGCCGGTGATGTCGATGACTAGTATAGAATCTGTTGAAGGTGTGGGGCCAGTGGCGGCCAAGAAGCTGAGGGAGGTGTTTGTGAGTTCAGCAGAGCTACTGGCAGTACAGAACCCAAGTCAGCTGCATGCAAAGACGAACCTGGGTGAAGGCACATGCCTGAAGATTGTGCGCAACGCTCGCCAACTCGTGGGCACCTTCGGCTTCATGTCCGGACTTGATGTGGAGAAGGCGATGGCCACCAAGCCACGCCTCAAGACCGGAGTCGCAGAAGTTGATGCCTATCTTCTCGGTGGAATCGAAGCGGGGACAATTGTGGAGCTGTTCGGGCCAGCAAGAGGAGGTAAGACTCAATGGTGTGCTCAGCTTGCCGTCAGAGCGCAGATGCCACTGGAGCAGGGCGGGCTTGGAGGACGCGTGCTCTGGCTTGACACAGAGGGGTCCTTTGAACCACACATCATTCGAGCGGTCGCATACAGGTTCGGACTCGACCCAGATGTGGTCCTAGACAACATAGGACGTGCTGAGGTCGTACTCTCAACTCAGATGTCCGAGCTGTTCGAGACCATTCCACAGCTCTGCATGGACCAAGGCCGCAGACTCGTAATTGTCGACTCTCTGACCGGTCTGTTCAGAGTGGAATACACCTCTCTTGATCAGTTGCGTGTGAGGCAGCGGGACATCAACCAGCTGTTGAGCCAAATGCGTCGTGCTGCGGTTGCAACGGGTTGCATCTTCGTCTACACGAATCAAGTGATGGCCAACATATCACCCATCTCCAAGAACCCCCTGATTCCGGTCGGAGGTCATGTGCTTGCGCACGGCTCCGACTACAGGTTCTACACCAAGCGAAAGATGAAGGACATCAGAGAGATTGAACTCCAAGACAACGCGGGCATTCCTGAGTTCAAGTCGGACGTCCTGATCGGTTGGGGAGGTCTCTATGGGAGTGCCAAGGAGAAGGCGGAGATGGAGCCCAGAGTCCAAGAATACCTGCGGAGCAGAGGAATTCAGACGACTGTCGACAAGGCTGACGATGACTCGAAGAGACGCGGCAAGTCCGGGAGAGCCAAGAGGAAGGAAGTTGAGTATGATGAGGAAGAGGAGGAGGAGACAGAGGAGTGACAGACAAGAATGCGTATGTGGTGTATCAGTGTCGCGCATGCAGATACATTCACTTTGTCCCGGACGACGGGTCTATCCGCAGTACTCTGTGCGGTTTCTGCGGCAGTCCGCTGGATGACCCACTGCACATGGAGACCGTTCAGGGCGTGTTGTCGGCGAAGCAGGCGGTACAGAGACTGGCTCTTGAGCTGAGGAGTTCCAGACCACGGGTACAGCGGTCTCTTGGAGTCAAGAGGCGCGTGTTGGGCATAGTGCAGTCCCAGATAGAGAACAACCGAGGTCAACCAACTAGCCTTGCTGCGGTCCTGGAGGAGTGCTTGGAAGTCGGAATCAGTGAGGAGCGTGCCAGCCACTTCATGGACTTGCTCGAAGAGGAGGGCGTCATCAGAGTGGACTCTGAACAGGTGGAGCTCGGGGGTGGTCAGCACTAGTGACCGCAGCTGAGTCGGTCTGGTCGAGAGTCTACCACAACCAGGTTGACGCCCTCTCGAAGATTAGCCTGGCCAACCTTCTGTTGAGGGGGTCGGATGAGCAGATAGACATAGTGAGGATGCCGACAGACTCGCCCTACATGGACTACGAGCTCTACGTCAAGACTCGTGTTCGCTGGAAGGACGGCACCGCGGACGGCGATGTGCTCCCATACATGCCGCGTCTTCTGTCGATTGTTGAGACCCTGCGGAGCTCAAGAGGTGTGCCATCTGAGATTCGTTTCGACACTGACGAGGGAGTGGCCGCATACATACCGACCCAACGTCACATCTCGGACATCCCAGACCATCCTAGAGAGGCGGCCCAGTATCTCCGCGCACTGGTCAAGGACATCATGGATGACTTCTACGAGACCGTCCAGGATGTGGAGGACTACTTCTGGTTTGCAGCTCGGCAACGCGGGTTCAGTCCAGAGATTGTCGCAAGGATGGCCCGTAAGGAGCCCGGCTACTATTCTTACGACAGGATTCAGAGGTTCGAGCGGGTGATGCAGTCATACTTCTCGGTCAAGTTCCGGGTTCACCGTTCTGAGTCCAAGCTTGCATGGGAGGAGTGACATGATCTCAGAGTCTTCTGACCCCAGGGTGTGGTTCCCGTACACTCCACGGCCCCATCAGGATGAGGCAATTACCCACGCGGCCAGAGTGTACTCACAGAAGACAGTAGGTCTCCTGTCAGCGGACTGCGGGGTCGGCAAGACGATTGCAGTGCTCACTGGCTACTTCGCTGCCAGGGCACATGATGCGGTCTCAAAGCTCATTGTCCTCACAAGGACACACTCGCAGTCAGAGGTGTTTGAGGCAGAGCTGGACCAGCTCAAGTCACGAGCGGTCAGGATGAACCACTCGGTTGACATCGCGGTGACAAGCATGGTCGCGCGTATGCATGTGTGTCCCGTCAGATCGTCCCTGGACAGCGTGGGCAGAACAGGCTTCCTTCGGGCATGTGCGATGCATGTGAAGAGCGGGAGGTGTAGTCACTTCTGGAACTTCTACAGCCGGGGCACACGCGAGGAGGGCCGACCACAGATAAGGGAGGGGGCCCGGATGGTGGTCGAAGAGCTGCTCAGGTCAGGTGTGGTAAACAGACTCAGGGCAGAGGAGTACAGGGATGACCTGTGCCCGTACGAGATACTCAGGTGGTGCGCCCGCGAGAGCAGGGTCATCATAGGACCGTACAGCTACATGTTCAAGGAGAGGGTACGCAAGTCACTGCTCGCGTCTCTCGGGGTTCAGCTGCATGAGGTTGACCTTCTCGTCGATGAGGCACACAACCTGTCCTCTCACGTCCTCGATGCAGAGTCCGCACGGATATCGGGCAATGACATCGAGTGGCTCAGACAGAACCGGGCGTCGATTGTCAGCGAGACAGGTGTCAGCTGGCTGGGCGAGGCTGTGGACTTTCTGTGGGAGACCTTCATGTCAGGGATTGACGACATGAGACGGGGCGGGGAGAGACAGCTGCAGAAGTAGGAGGTCCTACCGCGGTTCGTCGATGAAGCAGAGCTGGACCTGCTGCTCGAGAGAAACGACACCCTCGATACGGACGACATGGTGCCGTCCGAGACCCCCATGGACCGCCTAGTCGAGTTCCTCTACGCTGCCATGATGGCCAGCAGAAGCGATGACTGGCACATCGCCCTCGAGTCGCACAAGGGGTGGAAGGACGGTGTCTCGCTCTCTGATGCCGAGATATCAGTCCGCCCACTGAACTCCGCAGGACTTGCAGCGCCGGTCCTGAGAGGCGTTAGAGCGGCGCTTCTGATGTCAGGGACACTGAGACCGGTCTCACATTACGCATCGCTGCTTGGTGTCAGTTCAGCACTGACAGCGGACCTCTCAAGCCCATACCGTCATGGCACTCGACTCGTACTTGTCGACAAGGATCTCGACACAGGGTACTCTCGACGCAGTACCCAGCTCTGGAGGACACTGGCGGACAGGGTCTCTCTCGTTCTCGAGACTGTACCCGCCGACAAGAGTGCTTTGATTGCGTTCCCGAGCTATCAACTCATGAACGAGGTGCTCAGCTTTGGGGTTCACACGGGCTACCGACAACAGGTCATTGAGAGCAAGGACTACCGAATCGAAGACATCCGTGAACAGATGGAAAAGAGCCCGTGCGCAGTCTTCCTCGTGTATAGCGGAAAGTTCAGCGAGGGCGTTGACCTGGTCAAGGATGGCCACAGCATGGTGGACCTGATAGTTGGGGTCGGAGTGCCCTTCACCCCGCCCACAAGCTACCAGAAGTCACTGCAGGAGTTCTACGACCGAAGGCATGGGACTGGTGCAGGGTACTACTATGCAGTGGTAGTGCCCTCAATCAGGACAGTGGCTCAGCTTGTTGGGAGACTCAGACGATCTCCAGATGACAGGGGCATAGTTGTCCTGTTGGACTCACGGTTTCTCAGACACCTGCACATCTTCGGCGATGACTTCGTCAGCGATGTGTGGCCCTATTCGGGAGACGAAGAGCTGACCGAGGCAGTGCAGATGTTTCTGGCTCAGAGTCAAGGAGGTAAGACATGATGCGGTCTGATATAGCATGGATGATAAAGTGGGTCCTGCCTAGCTCGTTGGCGGCAGCATGGAGCATCAGAGTCATTCTGGACGGCTCATTCACAGGTCTGGCCTACTCTGTCGTAGGTATGGGCATTCTGCTGTGTGCCCTCTGGCTGTATCTTCGGTCCAGAAGGGACACATTCGGGGTCTGGAATGAGGAGAGAGGCCAGCTCGCAGTCTTCCGTCCGCTCTCCATCCAGGTCCACAGTGTGATGCTCTTCGGTTCGATTCCTGTCGGCATAGACCTGAGCCACAATGCGTCAGGTGTGCTTCGTGCAATGTATGAGTCGCTGCGGGAAGAGCGAGACACCAGCCTTCAGTTCGTCCTGTGTCGCCCTCTGGGCAACGAGTTGACTCGTGTAGGCTTCGCAGTCACCAAGTCATCCATTCGTCCCCCGCATGGAATGCGGCAGCTGACTCGCTTGTCGGATGATGTGTTTGAGAAGTCTGAGGTGCTGAGGAGTAGCATGCACGCGTCATATCCGCACGTTCCTGTGAGAAGAGCCACGCGCGAAGAGACCACGATGATATTGTCAGGAGGGATTCTCGGAAGATGAGCCTGTCAGACCGCAGGGCGCACATCACGATTCCTGCCTCGCTGCCTGTGGACACACTACTGAAGGCCCTTGAACGTGGTCACGACTACAGGTGGACCAGAGTCACCACGAAGCCAGTCCTGGTCGTGCACGGCTTCTCGTCCTCAGGCCTGCCCCAGCTGCTCATAGTGAATAACTCGATCATTGCTGAAGATGGTCAGCCAGCCTTTGTTGAGGGACTGACGAGACTCATCGCCGTTCTCTCGGGAGGGAGATGACCATGACCCGAGGCCATGTGTTGGGGTCAATGCCCGCAAGGGACCCGATGGAAGAGGTCAGCAGGCCATCGCTGACGGTAGTAGAGAGCAGTGAGATCAAGTGGACGGACCGTTCGGTAAAGAGACCGTGGGGGATGGCGGTGGTTGCCGTGCTGGCCCTCACGGCACTCGCAGCTGTACTTCCAGTCGTCTTGATTGTCATATCAGGGTCTGCGATGGTCTCGGTCCTGCTTGCCGCGTACATGACTCAACAGAGCGAGAGAGCCGCTCAGCTCGCTCACGGCTGGGACAGAATACCAGCATCTGACACTACATTCCGCGCGGAAGACGACTGCATTATCACGACGAGTGGCACCTATCTGATGACTCTCCGCACGGACTCTCCGGGCGCAGTCCTGCATGGCGACATGTCCGCATTGGTTCGCGGTGTCCCCACAGAGGCTGGACTCTGCCTCGCCCTGACACTGAGCCCTGAGAGACCCACAAGGGTTGTGGACAACACGGTTGTCAATGAGTCGACTGAGAAGTATCTAGACTCCATGGGGTCAGAGCGACTTGACAACTACATTACACACCGAGCAGGTCTCTGGAACACAGCCGCGTCCGTCAGTCTTCTAAGCAGCAAGAGAGAGGACCTCAAGAAGCTGAGGGCATCAGTCCGGGGAGCGGTGCCAGTCCGGAACTGGAGGACAGTGCCTGCAAGGGGTCAGGTGCATGGGGCAACCGCTCTTGGTGTTGCTGAGAGCGATGGTGGTTTCTACGCGCTCGGCACAGAACTCGCCGACTGGCTCGTACAGATGCGGACCGAGTTGGCTGCCGAAGTCGGTGAGAGCATCCCCGGTCAGTTCGTTGCTCCGATTCGCTCCCGTGTTGGCGACTACCGGCTCGGATGCGTTATCAATCCGGACACTCTTGACCTAGGCCCAGCAATAGGGGTGGCGCCGTCAGAGCTAGAGAGGGGCCTGCTTGTCTGCGGGGTCGAGAGCACGAGCCGGCTGAGAGTGCTCAGTCTGCTGGTTCAAGAACTCCTGCGTTCAGACCGGCGCGTTCTCTTCATCACCTCAGATGCATCTCACATGCCCATTGTGTCTGTCTCCGCAGACTCGGTGGCGCTCACACTCGGCAGGGATCTGGTTCTGAATCCGGTCGACTCTGATGACGTGCCCAGAACAGAGTACGTGCCAATGCTGCTCTCTGCTCTTGAGACACTCTCTCACGCCAACCTTGCCAACAGCCCTGACCTTGAGCTAGCACTGGGCAGAGCCGTCGCACTCAACAGCGCGACGCTCGCCGACGTGACTCTCACACCCGAGTCGCAACTGTCCGACGGGACCACACCGACCGGTGGAGTACAGCCCGCAACACCGAACAGGGACTCTCTGTCAGGCTTTGACGCGATTCGGACGCTCTATCAGGCGTCAGCCGCCCGGGCCTTCTATGGTACACAGACAGTATCGATGCAGACCGTGGCCCAGCAGTCACTGTGTGCAGTGCTGATTGATCTGGGCTCGCAGCCCTTGGACATCTTCGCATGGGACCTGCTGTGTATCAAGCTCACCTCGCTGAACGACAGGGGTCTGGTGGTTGTACTCGACTCTCCGCGAAACCTAGAGGTCTTCAACACAGCCTACTCCAAGAGGGGACCCTTCGCAGAGCGACTCGTACGGATGCTGTCGGAACGCATGACGCTCGTGCTCTGCACAGGCAGTGTTTCAGCTCTACCCTCCGGGGTATTGAATCAGGTGTCTGCAGCTGTTGCTCTCAGGCTCAAGTCCAGATATGACATCGCTGCCGCTACAGACCTGCTGGGACTGAAGGTCATTGGCACAGGTCTCCACAGCCGTGCGCGGGAGTCTGTACGCGAGAGCTCCTTCCTCAGCATCATGGACGATGACACGGCGCTCCTGGTCCGCCATGGGACGCAGACCGCCATTCCGATACGACTCGACCCGATGCCCGAACTTGCACCAGCCGGAGAGCATGTCATGAGTCGGACCGCGAGCATCATGAACCCGGTGACCACACAGCGCCCAAGCACTGTCGGGAAGACGCTCATCGAGCAGGTCGCAGGAAGGGACACTGGCCTTGCGGTCCAAGTCCTGAGACTGCTTGAGCGTTACCAGCCGCTGACAGAACAGGCCATGGTGCGCTTCATGGCCACAAGCAGTCCTGAACTTGCACATGCTGACGTGCAGGGGATGCTAGTCCGTCTGTCGGACTCCAGTCTAGTGTTGAAGGGTAGCGAACATCACTCTGGCGTTGCATACACAAACTACAGGTTGACCATGAAGGGCTCAATGGCGCTCCGTCAGGTGTCGCAGGAGAGTGGTACGAGATGACAAGTGCCATTGAGACAACCTCTGATGTCTACCGACTCCTGAAGAACATGGGAGTCACTCCTCGTGGAGTACAGCTCGCTGCGATCGAGTCCGGTCTGTTGGAGGGCAGGAGCATCATGGTCTGCAGTCCAACAGGCTCGGGAAAGACACTGGTGGGAGAGATGGGACTGCTCAGAGCTGTCACAGATGGGAGCCGGGGTCTCTACCTTGTGCCGCTCCGTGCTCTGGCAGGCCAGGTGTTCACTCTCCTTCATGACCACTATTCTGACCAAGGCTACTCAGTCGGCATAAGCACAGGCGACTACCAGGACTATGGCCAAGACTTGGCCGAGTACGACATTGTTGTGACAACCTATGAGAGGGGCGACTCTCTCCTCAGACACAATGCGGAGTGGCTCAGGGGAGTGGGTTGTATTGTCATTGACGAGATTCAGACCCTCGGTGAGGGGCTGAGGGGCGCCCGGCTTGAGGGACTCATAATGCGAATGAGAAGGCTCGTCGAGAACCTGCAGATAGTAGCTCTGTCCGCAACAGTAGGGTCTCCGGAAGCTCTTGCTCA
>JACAEL010000005.1 GCA_013388835.1 Candidatus Thorarchaeota archaeon
ACTCTGATGTTGCCAAAGAACTCGGCATCCGTGGGCTCACCCCCGTCGATTGGCATAGGAAGCACGCTCAGGGACGTGCGGTGCGTACTCTCGTCGCCATCGTTTCTGCTTGCAACGTTCGCCACGTTCACGCTGTTTTTTATCCGGACTGGTGTGCGCACCACTCTGGTTCCGCTTTTCGCAGGTAATAACCTCGGGCTTGACACCAGTGCCATCGGCCTGATACTAACGCTTGCCGCCATATCGACTGCCATCACAATGGTGCCGATGGGACGGCTCTCTGACAGAATTGGCCGTAGGAACCCACTGGCTGTCTGCCTGCTACTGACAGCCTTCGCCACACTGCTCATCCCCTTCTCAGTAGACTACCTCACGATATCAGTCAACCTCATTGTCTACGGAGCATTCGTGGGTTTCTCTGGACCTATGGCCGCCTACGTGACTGACCTATCTCCGCCGGACAAGATTGAGGTGTCAATGGGGCTTTATCGGATGATTAGTGACATTGGATTCGTGGTAGGTCCTCTCCTGCTTGGCTATGTCTCCGACATCACTGCAACACCCGTTCCGGGTGAGACGCATATAGGTGCAATCGGAGTTCTGCCATTTGTAGTGGCCGCCGCATTGCTGTTCGTTTCGGGACTCTCTCTCCTGCGTGCTGCGGACCCGGTTCGCCAACGAAGGGACGCACCACAGTCCGAGCCGCACCCCTAGTCCGGAAGGCTGCTTCACAGTCAGCACTCCGAGGTGCACGAGCCGCTGCAGAACGTACCAGTCAAACCTCTTCGACTGTCACTGAATGGGAAGTTCTATACATCTCTCCCGACAGATGGTCTGATTGTCAGACAAGCCGCCAGTATGATGGCAAGGTGCTCGCCACGAGGCTTCACAAGGATCGGCCGTGTCCGTCACCACAAGTAGTCTCGCGTTTTGAACGACGATGATGCTAACCGAACATCTCTTTGATACACTTGCTACACAGTATCTCGGATGTGCCATCGCTCTTCAGGACTACCTTCTGGCACTTGGCACACACAGGGCCAAAGCATCGATGACAGAGCACCATCTCTGATACGCGCCGAATCCTTCCGCAGCTGGCGCACAGGTTCCTTGTCCCTCTGCCCCTGTAGTCAAAGAGAGTTCGGACCATTGCGGCCGCGTCCTCCTTTGTAAGGCGGCCCGCTATCACCTCTTCGGAACCGCAAACACGACGACGAGCGGCGACATCCCTGCTGACATATACGGTATGGACACCACATCGCCTCAGAGCCTCTTCATGGACATCTTTGCAGGGATAATCCTCGTACTGGCGTCCTTTGTCGTCCACTCGACAGTGAAACGGCTCGTCGAGTCTCATGCCAGGCATATTGGCGTCACGCGTGCATTGGGATACACCACCTCAGAGATACAGAGGTCATACCTGATCCCGCTCTGTATGATGGGCTTCGTCCTCACTCTCCTCGGGACACTGGCCCGGATTGCCCTTGGTCCTCTGACCTCGCAGCTATTCCTCGACTCATACGGACTCTCCTCCGTGCCCACACAGGTGTCCATACCCACTGTTGTCTTGGCACTCATCACGGGACCAATGTCCGTCTTCATCGCAGCATATGTGCCAATACGCAGGATCTCTGGATACGAACCGGCGAGGGCCATAAGGGGTCTGGTGATGCAGCCGGTCACTGTAAGATCGATCCTCATAGAGAGAGGCCTCCGACTTATCGGTGTGAGGGGGTACATCGTGAAGTACGTGGCGAGGGGCCTGTCACTGAACCGAACAAGGACTGCCCTGATGGTCCTCGGGATAGCTCTCGGGGCCGGTCTCGCAGGAGCAATGGACCTCACTGCGTCCAATATGGGGTCAAGCATCGACTGGTACATGGATGCAAATGAACACTGGGACCTGCTCGTGGACTTCGAGAGACCGCTCTCTCTGAACGAGGCACAGTCAGTTCTGTCGCTCGTTCAGGACATAGATCACTACGAACCGTTCCTGAAGACCGGTGCGCGGATAGAGGCCCCCTCAGGTATGCGTTTCACAAGTCTGGTCTGCATCGACATGGAGGGCGCGCTCCACACGCTCGATGTGGTCGATGGTAGTCTGCCTGATAATGGAACCGAGATTGCAATCGCATCCCAGACTTCCATGTATCTTCACATCGGTCTGCATGACTTGGTCAACCTCACACTTGGCAGCACGACTGAGAGGCTCGTGGTCTCAGCGCGACTCTCTTGTAGATATACTTCCAAAGAAGTGGGACCGCAGCCGACGGCTCAGCCACTGCTCCATTTCACAGTCAGAGCCGGTGTAGGCGCTCCGTCGCTGTCGGACGACACGAACGCTTGTGACTCTGCAATACGTCTGACAATGGAGCCAGACGGACTTGGCTGAGGGACTCGTCGAGTCTCGGTCCTCGCAGGATGGCGTCGTCCTAGTCTGGCACGAACACTCCACTCATCGGTGTCACTTCCAGTCCCTCTGCTCTCAAGCGCTTCACGAATGGGGAGATGCCCACCGAGTCTGACGACATGTGTCCTGTGGCGATGAGATTGCCTGAGCCCGAGTATGACTGGAGCTCCTTCAGGTCGCTCTCTCCGATGTGCATGTATATCACTGTTGAGACCCCTGCGTCAAAATAGGCCTTTGCAACTCCGGCACCTCCGTTTGTTCCTCCCGCCATTGCCACGACCCATCGCCCCAAGAGATTGTCAGCTGAGCCCAATGCAACGATCGGTGCAGTGAGTCCCATCTTCAGCTCGGGGAGCTCTTTCATCGCAGCCACAGCATCTTTGACTCTCGGTTCTTTCACAGACGAGACTGCCTTCTCAATGGCCTCGATGAAGCGCTTCCTGCATATGATGTCAAGAGGGAGATGCACATTCATAAGGGGCATGTTGAGCAGCTTGGCCGCTGAGACCACCCGGTCATAGTTGCTCACATGTGCATTGAGTCGCACGCTCTCCAGACGGGGGCGAATTGCCTTCTCAGCTATGTGCGGTGGAACACCCGCTTCAATCATCTGCTGAATCTGCCGCTCGACGACCTTGTCGAACTGAGTCCTTGTGGTGCCTCCCGGTGGATGATGCGCTATCACCAAGTCGTAGTCGAGTTGTCTGGCAAGCAACAGCTCTGCGGTCTCTATATCTATCCCGAACAGAACCTTCTTCACGTCCCTTCCCGGCACATGAATCCCGGAGTCCGCCGGAACATGGTCAAGACCAGCCATATCAAGTGCAATCTGCATTATTCGTTCAGTGTCCATAGGAACTGCCTCCTTTGATGACCACCGCGTACCGTAGGCCATAAGTGTACTTGTAAGACTCTGGAACCAGGTGTCCGCTCATGTGGAGAAATGCTCTCCTTCTCGGAGTGGTCTCTTGAGCGAGGATTCTGACTGCGAGCTAACCGAGTACGGAGTCCTCGACCCGTGCAGACGACTCGGCTGGCCACATAGAGCAGCTTATTAGCACCTCAAGAGTGAATAATGGTGACCCCATGAGTAAGGGAAGCAGAGGACTGATTCCGAATTGAGTGAGAAGATCTATGTCATTAGCTGCAGTGAAGACCTGAAGAGCATGGGAATGGACCGAATGAGGACGGGCATGGAAGGGATGGGTGAGATTGTGTTGTCCCTTGATTGGAGTAAGGTCCGGTTCGTCCCAATAGTGGCTGCTGAGAGAGCTCATTTCAAGGAGGGAGAGACCAAGATCCTATCAATCCGTAGCATAACCGTCCCCCCTTACGCAATGGTCATCCAATCGTTCTATGGTGTGAATGGCATGGGGCATGCGACCTGCATTGGCTCAATGAAGTTTGCCCGTCCGGACAGCGAGAGAGTTGCTGACAAGGCAATGTTCCGCAGCCGACTCGATGCGTCAGTCCTTCCCGGAGACCTACTTGGACAGGTGTTCATTGTACCGGGAAAGAAGGCGTAGCTGTCGTTACAACGATAGTGTCTTGTCGTACTCCTCCATGAGGAGACGCACAATTGTAGGATAGTCCACCTGTGTCACGTCCATGGCCAGTCTGTTTGATAGTCCTCTCTCTTCCAGATGGGTCCTGGAAGCATAGACCGGGACTCTCAAAGAGGCAATGAGTTTCGAGTGGGGGCATCCCTTGTCTGCCATATAGACGCCGTCTTGAATCAATAGCACACCGACTTCGTTATCTCCTCTGCGGAGAGCGTCCACGGTCTCAGACAGATTCATGCAGTCAGTGGACACCACTATTAGGTACTTGCTCATGCTCGTTCCTCCTAGAATGTGATTATCAGTTCGCTGTCATTGAACAGCCGGGAAAGTCCCTCCTCATCGAGCACCTCGACGCCATCAGACAGCTCATCGGTGCTGATTCCACGTTCTCTCAGAGACCTCGCACTGACGCATGTACGCCCCTCGAAGCACTCATAGGTTGACTAGAACATGCGAATCGGGGCGGTATCGATGTTCTTGAGGAGTGCGTATACGCCATCTCCCATGAACAGCATCACTGGCCGATGGTCCATCCCGAACATGCCAACTGCAGCACGCCAGCCCTCGAAGTTGATGATCTTTCCGAAAGGTCGGCTCTTGATAAGAACCATGACGTTTCTCTCTCTGAAGTCCATAGTGATACCTCCTAGTGGCCGAGTGTGATGAACCGGTCGCACTGACCTACGATCTCAGCGAACTCGGTGAGTCCCGACACCTCAACACCTTCGATGAAGTCACTTCCCTTCTGGTCAAACCCTCTCGCTGATGTGCACAGACCACAGGCCTGAAACTCGACACCCGCATCGGCAAGCTCCTTGAAGCGCTTGTTCATGGGGACGTCAGGGTCGGGGTCTTGGTTCAGTTTGGCATTGTTCACCCCGTCCACAAACAGAAAGACCTTGACATCGTATCCCTCTTCCAATGCGGCTCCTGCAAGCTGATAGAGCGTGTGGGAGTTCTGGTATGTGTATGGGCCCGTCATCAGGAGTATGCCGAGCACTTTCTTCTGCAAGAATCTCACCTCAGATAAGATGACCGAGCGAGTCTATACCGCATTAAAAAACGTTGGTCTGTGTACGTTGATGCTCCTCCAAGTGAATCACTCCGGTCTCTCAACGAGAGACTTGGTCTCATACGGAAACTGCCAGACGGTCCACGTATTCGCCAGTATGAATTGATGTGATTGAAACCCCGTGCAGCGAGCACGGTCACTCCGAAGATGCCTCAGTTCAGGCAAGATTGATAAGAACGGTGCATGGAGGGAGCGAACGGGCGCGGAATTGAATTGACCGCGGAGTGGATCGTATGGATTTCATCACAATCCCATGTACTACTCGAAACGGGGCGAAGCGAGAGTTTGAGTGGGATGCAGATGAGAGTTCCCTTTTGCTCGACAAGTGCGAGATTGTCGAGGTTGACCTGCGTCCTCTCGCCAATGCGAAGAGTCTAAAGACGCTCAGCATCAGTGCAAACCGGATTGTGCAGATTGACCTGACCCCTCTGGCAGGCTGTGAGGCACTTGAGAGCCTCAACCTATTCAAGAATCCTCTGACCGCTATAGACCTGACCCCTCTCTCATCCTGTGTTCGACTGCAAGAGCTGAATGTAGGGGCCGGCGCGCTCACAGTGATTGACCTGACCCCGTTGTCCAGGTGCACGGACCTCAGAAGGCTTCGACTCTTCGGCAATAAGCTCGTCCAAGTTGAGTTGCATCCGTTGGCTGCCTGTTCGGCGCTTGAGACACTGGAACTCGAGAACAATAGCCTTCACACAATCGACCTGTCGCCATTGAAGAGGTGTGCCCGCTTGGTTCAGCTCAACCTCATGTACAACGCTCTTGAGAGAATAGACCTATCGCCGCTCTCCGCGTGTCGGGAGCTGAAGTACCTGTACCTCCAGAGCAATTCACTCAAGTCAATCGACCTGAGCCCACTGTCTGAATGCTCCAGCCTGACAATCCTGAGGCTTGGAGGAAACGAACTGGCGGCTGTGGACCTTGACCCTCTATCGAAGTGTCGGGGCCTGAGAAGGCTTGAGCTCGCCATGAATGGCATCGACTCACTTGACCTGACGCCTCTGTCCAGCTGCATGGAGCTCCGCGCGCTTGATGTTGCGGGTAACGCGTTAAAGACACTGGACCTTGCGCCATTGGCGGAGTGCACTTCACTTGAAGAGCTGTATCTCTTCTCAGACCACCCTCACGAGAATGCGTTCACCGAATTGGACCTGTCGCCCCTGTTCAGGCTCCGCGACCTTGAGGACCTCGGTCTTCCGGAGAAGGTGGACTTGGTCGCTGATGAGGACCTGAAGAGACTCAAGGCCAAGTCGCCAGCAGTTGAGGAGTTGATTGAAGAGGAAAGAATCCACTGGAAGTGAGCAGCGTGCGACCTTGCGGTGTAGGAGCGTCATGCCGAGTCGATGCACGAGTGGTCTGAGGAATGAGGGCAGATCGGTGGTCCTCCGATGCTAGTTCGAAGTCCATATATGCGTGTGCGATTGCTCCTGACACGGTGAAGCTCATTGGTTGTCGAGTTTGATGAAGAGACCAAAGAGAAGGTCCGGGAGATGTTCGCTGCTCTCGACCATGATGTCACGATGCACGTATTCATACGGGATCACTCGTGCCTCTACTGCAATGACACACTTGCAATCGCTCAAGAGGTGGCGGACCTGTCACCCAAGATTCATGCAAAGGTTCACAGAGGGGAGCTCAACACAGAGACTGCTGCAAGACTTGGAGTCAAGCTGACGCCTGCAATCGTACTCCACGGGAAGGAGCAATACAAGGTCCGCTTCTACGGAATCCCTGCTGGGCATGAGTTTGGGGCATTAATCGGGTCGATCGTCGACGTTTCAGCGGGCGTCGTGCCGCTGCCACCCGATGTGATTGAGGATATCAAGGCTATCGACCGGCCAGTGCGCATAAAGGTCTTCACCACGCCGCAGTGTCCATACTGCCCCGGGATGGTTCGACTGGCACATCAATCAGCGATAGTCAACCCGTTGATTGAGGCTGACATGGTGGAAGCATTGGAGTTCCAGGAACTGGCCGCGAAACATCAGGTGTATGGCGTGCCGAAGACAGTCTTCAATGAGAGTGTTTCCGTCGAGGGCCTGACTCCACCAGAAATCTTTGTTGAGAAGTTGTACGATGCTGTGGGGAAGTGACAGTCACAGACGGCCACACAGCGAACGGACGCATGAGACTGTGTCGAGTGCGGTGGTTGTCGTCATGCGGTCCGCGCGTTTCGCCACTTGAGCAAGGACCGCGGCACTCGGAAACAGAGTCTACCTGACTTGCGCGTGAGTCGAGCGGTCGTTAGCTTGTGACGTCTGGGATCTGTAATCTCGGACGGGAGAACTGTGACTCAGGCCTTCCGAAGGATTAGTCGAACATGAGGAGTCAGCACACTACCACGCCCTGAGAGCGACCGCGTTCAGGTGTCTACGGCTGCTTGGCCGGGGACTGGTGCCAGCCTTGACACACACCATAGCGTCAGAGTAACGAACCAATGAAGAGACAAGTCCGCCGAGTACCAGCGGTCATGGCTGTTCGCTGCGGGCATAAACAACGGCCTGCTCGCTCACATACTTGTAAGCCTGATAGAAGGCATGGACGCCCTCAGCCACGCCGGTTATGGCCTGCTTGAACTCCGTGTCCGCCACATCACCTGCAGCGAACACCCCGGGTACATTGGTCCTGCTTGACCTGTCGATTATGATCTCGCCCTTGGCATTCACCTTAACGCCAAGCTTCCTTGCCAGTTCAGACTGAGGAATTCCGCCAATTGCGACGAACACCCCATCGACTTTCAAGTGGTTCTGACCGTTGAACGGTCGGTCCAGCTTCACCCCTGTCACGCGGTCAGTCCCGCTTATCTCCGTGATGTTCGTCTCGGTAAGGACCTGAATCCTCGGTTCTCTCTCAATCCGCGCGGCATTGATCGGTTCTGGCCGTATCTTCTTGCCGCGATAGATCATGTACACCTTTGGGCAGTACTTTGCAAGGAGAAGTGCCTCTTTGGCTGCACTGTCGCTTCCCCCTATGACTGCCACAGTCTTACCGTTGTACAGCGGCGCGTCACACAGAGCGCAGTAGCTGACACCGCGGTTCCTGAACTCGTCGTGGCCCGGTATCTCGAGCTCCCTGTCCTTCATGCCCGTGGCAAAGAGGACTGTTCGTGCAACGTACGACTTGCTGTCAGTCACGACATAGAAAAACCCGTGTTCATCCCTGAAGACATCCCGGACGACGGCGACTTCCATGTCGACGGGGTACTCCTGGGCGTGCGCCTTGAGCTTCTCCGCAAGCTCCTTCCCCGTGAGCTGAATGAACCCGGGATAGTTGGCCACGTCGTCGGTGAGTGTGATTGTCCCGCCATCCACCTCTCCAATCACTGCACAGGAGAGACCGAGACGTGCTGCATACATTGACGCGGCGTACCCGGTCACTCCGCACCCTATCACAACGAAGTCATACACTTCCAGTGCCCTCCAGTTTCCTCTTTAGCCTCCGTTCAACTCTCCTGTCGAAGCCCACGAACACCTCGCCATCAATGACAGCAACAGGGACTGCACGTTGCTTGCTGACTTCAAATAGCTCCCGGACGACATTGTCACCGTCAAGAATGGACTTCTTCTCCATTTCGACACCGTTTGCTGCGAGAAACTCGATGAGCTTTGCAGCGTGCGGACACTGAGGTGCGATGTACACTGTAGCCTTCATGAGCCTGCCAGCCTCCTCTGTGCGGATTCCAGGAGGTACTCATGAGGGCAACGTGGTCCCGGTTGATATAACTTGCGACCTGTAACCGGCGGCTGTCAACTCAGGCCTTTGATGAATCCCCTCTTCAGAGGGCATTAGCTCACGGAGCACTCCATTCACGACCGTGCCCCGCTCTGCAACCGCTACTGAACAGTCATAAGCACGAACGCACATACCAGTCTGCAAAACAGAATCGATGAGGAGAACGATGGACATGGAAAAGCAAGAGACCCTCAAGTTTATCGATAGGCAGATAGAACTTGAAGAGAGGATCATCCGGATTGTAGAAGAGGTCACATCCAAGCTTGGAAGCGACTTCGTGAGGGAACTCCTTACAGGCATCAGTCAGGACTCGAAGAAACATGCCATCCTTCTGAAGGCTCTACGAAGAGCTGTGGAGAGTCCGACGCCCTTCATTAGTACCAGAAACCGCGACGATGTTGCGAGAGGCATTGACAAACACATCCAGCTCGAAGCGAAGGCCGTGGAGACCTACCAAGAGCTTGCAGACAAGTCGGACAACGAGCAGGTCAAGACCATCGCGCTCATGATACGGGAAGATGAGATTCGACACCACCAGCTGATGAAGGAGCTTCACAAGACTATCGTGGAACAGGAGACCCTCAGTGAGGACCTGATTTGGGAGCTCATCTGGAAGGACTCGCCATGGCATGGTAGTCCCGGTGGCTAGGGGAGACCTCTCTGACCAGAATCACTCCGTTGTGCAGTGTGGCTTCCTAGATGACACCGAGGTCGGAAAGCTATGTCCAAGTGCTGCACAACGGAGGTTGTCCATGCGGACGCAATCATGGTCTGGATGGCCGCGTATTACCACTTGAGCGAATCTGTCCAATGCGAGGCCGTTAGCAGAGACTCCGAGAGTCATGTGAGTGTGTCTGAAGGATTAGGAGAGAGAGGTCCACTGGTGTGCTGTGACACTCCGTTGTGTATGGCCTAGTTGGAGTACTTCTCAAGCTTCCGTGTGAACTTGTAGTCCAAGCTTTCGATTCCAATGCCGGTCTTCGCAGAGATCATCTGAGTTTCAATGCCGTATGGTGAAGCCAGGCGTGTCATCTCCGCTTCCACCGAGTCGAAACTCCCTCCTAGCAGGTCTATCTTGTTTCCCACTAGGATGAACCGGTCGCCGTCGCCGTTTCGTACACGCAGGTTGCTGTTCTCTTCAATCAGTGGAATCCAGTAGCCAAAGATGCTATCCAGTGTGGCGAGTTTGGTGACATCGAAGAAGAGTAGTCCCAGCTTGGCTCCTCTCACCATTCCCTTGAGACTCTCAATGAATCTCAGCTGGCCCCCAAAGTCCCAGAGGGACAGAACCACCTCACGTCCGTCCGGAAGGACCACCTTCTTGGTGTCGAAACTTGCGCCGACTGTGGTCTTCAGCAGGGCAGGGTCTGGAAAGATTCCCTTGGTCCATCTGGATGTGAAGCTGGTCTTTCCGCACTCGGTTTCTCCCAAGACCACCGCCTTCACAATTGTCATGGCTCATTCCTCGCGGTCGTTTCGGAGTAGTCGATTCTGTGTCCGCATTTTACTCTATTGCTTGCGAACTCTGGGCCGTAGACGAATCGGACTGCTTGCAGCCAGCATAACTCCGCACAGAACTGTAAGACCTGCGCCAAGAATGGGTCCCAAGTCCTCAATTGTGAATATCACTATCGCATACATGAGGGCCATAAGCGAGAATACCACGAAGTTACGTCCGGCCCTGCCTGCGCCTGCCGCCCTGAGTCTCTGTGCAACTATCAGGTAGCCTATGATTCCAATCACAATCATCAGTGCGAGGTAGGGGAAGATGGTGTCGTAGACCCAGCGCCCTCCACGGACGTAGTAGTTCCCAAGGACGAGAAGGACCGAGCTGAACGAAATCAGTATGAGCCTAAGAGCCGCAAAGGCCTGAGGCTTCAGCAGAGAGTAGTGAGCTGCCATTGTGAAGCACACGACACCTACCAGTCCCATGATCCACTCTACGAAGAGTACGGCTTCGGGTTGTGTGCCTAGGGTCTCTATGAGCCCAAAAACGACCGAATGCGATGCAGCAAGCAGAGCTATCACAATCATCATCACAGCCATGTAGCGCGGGATGCGAGTGCCGCCCTCGGTTGCCTGCTCGACAAAGTACTCCAGAGGCGCGATTGCCACGAGACCAACAAAGAGCGCACCCAGAGCGAAGAGCCACACGTCAATTATCGACGATGTGAGAAGTGCGCTCATTGCAATTGGGATGCAGGTCAACAAGAGTGCGAAGAGTGTGAACAGCATGACCGCTCGACGCCATGGCTTCAGTAGGGATCCAAGGACTGAGCCCGAAACGACAACAGGCAAGAAGATGAGCATGAAGGCCTGTTGCCCCTCTGCGACCAATCCCTGGATTATGGTCGCCCATGACAGAAGAAACGAAACGTTGAGAAGAACGAGACCGACAGTGAACGGGGAGTAGGCGGTCAAGACCAACCATATGGCCAGGAGAAGGCTTGTGCTGAAGACGACTGCGGTCGCAGCGATCAGTACAGGAGAGGTCTCGGTTGGTGTTGTCGCCGTGAACGCGACTGTTAGGGCAGTGACTCCGAGTGTGATCGCGAGGCCCAGCTGGGGCAGCCGCCGACTCGACGTTCCCACATGAATCGCGCAGTTGATCGTGCACAGGAAGAATGCCATAAGCACTGGCCTTTGCACCACCGTTCCCTGCACGAAGGCTGACATGACGACACTCACGGTCAGGAAAACACAAGCCCCTGCGAAGAGCAGGAGCGCAACGAACGTGTTGGTGGTGACTCGTTTTCTTATGCCCCTCAGTGTCAGCAAGAAGCTAACAGTTGTCGCTGATATGATTACGACTGAGAGGAGAGCGCCCACCTGGAATGCAAGGTCGAAGTCCATCTGTCTCTACACCTCCTTTGAGGACCGCTTCAGCAGCCTCATTCTCTTCATCCCGGCCGGGTTGCTTCCCAGGAGTAGTATGGTCGCCGCACTCATCAGAGTGAGTACGACAAAGAAGGGGATGGAATCGGAGAACATTGCCACGATGCCTATTGCCACTGCTGCCATCACAAAGCGGAAAAAGCGTGAGGCTGCGGCCCTTGATCCGGTGCGCCTCATTGAGAGTGACACACGGATGAACATGGCGATGGCGAGAATCATAAGAATGGCGACGGGGATATAGAGCGGCTGCAGCTCCCATCTTTCGACACCAGCCATGTCTGCCCGCACATAGGGGTGCCCTAAGGTTATGAACACAGAGTCAGCAACAACAAAGAAGTCCACGGCGCGACTGATGGACTTGTCGCTGAGTGTTGATGACAAGGAGGCGAGAGTGAAACAGCTGATAGCGAGGACTCCGATCACCCAGTCAGTGAAGAGCAGACCCAGATCCCAGGGCTGTACGAAGTCTAGCACTTCCATCCAGTCTCCCCCGATGAAGGCATACGAAAAGTCCACGGAGTGAGTGGATGCAAGTAGTGAGACAAGGATGAGGGTCAACGACAGAAAGACAGGTGTTCTGGCTCTGGTAATGCTTGCCTGATCCAGGAAGTACCCCAGAGGTACCATCAGACAGATGGATGCCAGCCCAGCCACGAGTGCGTAGGCAAATACGGGGTACTGCATTGACATGAGCGACCCATAGCATAGCATGGTCATGTTGATCATTGCGAAGAAGGAGACACTCAGACTGATGATGTATCTCCAAGGTCTGAGCATCGATACGAGTACCGCCGCAGACACCACCGCCGGCATGAAGACGAGTGGAAAGTAGTGGGGCGAAGTCTCGAGGACTCTGAGAGAACGAGTTGCAGCAGCAATCATCACCAGATTCGTCAACACAAGAGTGGACACCGAGAATGGAGATGGGGCGGCTATCACGATTCGGATTGCCAGCAATAGTGAAATGATATAGAGCGATGCGGTCGTTGCAATCAACATCGTATTGGTGAGGTCACTAGGGACGAACGCAGAAGCTGTCGCAATGCCACCCAGAATGAGAACTCCTGCCGCAGTTACGCGTCTCCTTATGTCACTTGTTTCAAGGATTTGCAGCTGTGCAAGGATAAGCATGGCATAGAACAGACCCAGCCAGGCACGATATCTCGTAGAGTCTGGTGGACTTAGCACGAGAGTGACCACAATCATCGGCACAGTGGCGCAGGCTGCTCCAAAGAAGATGAGTCCTCTTCGAGTGGCCGCGGACACCTTTGTACGGATACGAAGAAACCCGCGGAAGAAGAGCAGGAGCGACCCTGCAAGCAGTAGAGCTGAAACCACGACTCCTGCAAAGAGCGCATCTGCATAGTCCATGTCAAAGCCTCCGAACTATCTCCAGAGATCTCCAATCTCTTTTCCTCTCTTCTTGACGAGGTCATCGATGCTTGAGGACAGTTCCTCGTTGCTGGCCAACGGTCTCTTGACGATTGCCTTCAGTGCGTCGCCAGTTTCGCGTTCCCCATCGCCCTCGCATATGAAGAGGTGTTCCTTGACCGTTGCATATCCGATGACTCCGCGCTCTGACTTCATGAACATTGGCTGACCCTCGTCCGTTGTCTCAGCATGCTCAAGTGCCGCCGAAACCAGCTGAACAATGCCGGTCAGAAGGGCGATTCTCTCATCATTTGACTCTTCCCTCGGATAGAGGACAGCCGACTCCATATTCTCGAGCTTCACCCGTGCCACAAGTCTAATGACCACTACCTGTCAACCTCCAAAGGCTTGCTTGAGCCAGTCAACCTCAGAACCCTTCTTCTTTGAGTCAGACCTCACGGGGACGACCACATCTCTGATACCCAGTCCGCTCGGTGAGTTGTAGAGCGTCACGAGCAACTCGTGGTCCTTCTCACACTTCACGATAAGGGTGGGGGACCGTCCCTTGGTGGAGATCTCCTCCTTTATCTTGGCGGCTTCAGTTTCACTCAGGCGAACGACTGCCTTGCTCTTGCATTCTGGACAAGAGAACACTATGGTTTCGTCCATGGTCCCACACATTAGTGGCCAGCTAAGCGACTATTATAGGTTATTTGGATGGTATGGTTCGACCTCGCCATCATGACTAAGACATAGCATCGGTCACGACGCCTTTATGACACGTTATCTGAGCCGCATAGCTGCAGGGCATATCACACCGAGGGGTTACTCCTCCTACTCCGCGTGAGTGCGTCAGACCTTCACCATGGTAGTGACTGCTATCAAGTCAGGAAGACTCTGACATGGCGTGTACAGTAGCACCATAGCTCAAGGCTTATTTGTCGCCTATCCGTTGTTGCAGGGAATCAGGACGGCGAATTCAGAATGACTGTTGAGGATATCATTCGTACTGATGGCGGACCCGCTCTGGTTCTCTCCAATGAAGCGGTCGTCCGAGGTGCTCTCGAGTCAGACGTGAAGGTTGTGGCTTTCTATCCGGGGAGTCCAACCTCTGAGATACTTGACTCGTTCGGTGAGCTCTTGGAGCACTTTGGAGACTACAAGATGCATATCTCGGCCAACGAGAAAGTGGCACTTGAGACGATAGCGGGTGCCTCCATGGCGGGCGTGCGGTCATTCACGTCGATGAAGAGTGTTGGCATGAATGTTGCCAGCGACTCAATGTTCAGCATCGCCTACACCGGACTCAGAGCTGGTGCTGTGTGTCTGATAGCGGACGACCCTCATGCTCACTCCTCGCAGTCAGAACAGGATGGACGTTACTTTGGAGAAGCAGCCTATGTTCCGATGATCGAGCCCTCCACCGCTCAAGAGGCCTACGAGATGACGAAGTGGGCGTTCGAGGTCTCGGAGCGGCACAGAACGCTTGTGATAATCCGGACGACTACTCGCGTTAACCATCAGAGAGGCGTTGTCCACTTCGGTGAACTCAGGAGGACTCCCTTTGTCAAGAAGAAGTGGCAGGATGTGAAGGGAGAGTACTTCACCGTCGGGGCTGTTGCAAGAGCGTTAAAGGCCAAGCTGCTGGCGAAGCGGGACGCACTGCGTGAAGAGTTCGAGAAGAGCTCCTTCAACCGGATAGAACCCGGGGAAGGGAGAGTTGGAATCATCACAGCTGGCGTGTGCTATCTCCACTCAAAGGAAGCGATGGACAGTCTGCAGGTGAAGCTGCCAGTCCTGAAGCTGGGCACTCTGCATCCGCTACCGGAGCGTATGATATCTGAGTTCATTGCTACACTGGATGCCGTTGTGGTGGTTGAAGAGCTCTCACCGTACCTTGAGACCCGAATCGCTGCTATCGCCAAGGATGCCAGACCCGGTCTCCGTATCTTCGGAAAGAAGAGCGGTCACTTCAGAGAGATGCTGGAGTACGACGTCCCCATTGTTGAGAAGGCTCTGGCGAAGGTCCTAGGAATGAAGACGAGTCTTGACTACGATGCCGTATTGGCCAGGGCAGAGCAGCTTAAGAGGGGACTTCCGGAGAGGAATCCCATCTTCTGTCCGGGATGTCCTCATCGTGGAACCCTCTGGGCGTTCAGACAGGCACTCGACCGACTCCGAATCAGGAAGGGCATCGTGTTCAACAACGACATTGGGTGCTACTCAATGGCATTCCTCTCACCGAACAGCTTCAGTGACTCCATGCTTGCAATGGGTGCATCGGTCGGACTCTCCGCAGGAATGCAACTCGTGCTTGAGGACAAGGTCATAGCAATGGTGGGCGACAGCACGCTATACCATGCAGCGCTGCCCGGAATAGTCAATCTCATTCATCACAGTGCGAATGTGACACTTTTCGTCCTTGACAATGCTGTCACTGCCATGACAGGCCAGCAGTTCAACCCCAATAGCCCCTATGATGCTGGAGGAAGGCCGGCAGTCAAGATCAACATGGAGAAGCTGTTCGAAGCACTGGGTGCCAGATCAGTCACGGTCATCGACCCCTACCAGACCCGGGACTGTATAAAGCCCATAATGGAGGCCATATCAGCGGAAGGATTCAATGTGATAATATCACGTCGGGAGTGTGCGCTGTATGGCGACCGTGAGAAGAAGAGGCGTGGTGAACCAATCGTGCCAAGCGAGAACGACCGGGATGCATGTCGCAGTATCTATGCGTGCATGAAGGAGTTCTACTGTCCGGCTATAGTCGTTGATCCCAATGACCGGAAGATGACAATACAGCAGGACCTCTGTGACGGCTGTCTTGAGTGCAGACAGGTCTGTCCGGTACACGCCCCGCATCACGTGGGAGAAGGAGGTCGATAGTATGCACAAAGACACTTACAACATAATCTTCACCGGCGTGGGGGGTCAGGGGCTGATGCTCCTCTCTGCAGTCCTTGGTAAGGCCGCCCTACTCTCAGGAATGGACGTCATGACAGGCGAACAGCATGGTCTCTCACAGAGAAGCGGTTCAATCTACGTCCACTTCAGAGTCGGCAGACCGATGTCACCACTCATCCCGTATGGGAAAGCTGACCTGATGATCTCAATGGAGGCAACAGAGGCATTGAGATATGTTGAGTACCTTCGAGACGGAGGGGTTGTCATCATGAGCAGCAGGGTCATGCCGCCGCCCGGAGAAACTGAGCGGGTCGCGCTGGACAAGAAGAAGACAGAACAGTACTTCACAGTCGAGCAAGTACGAGAGAGACTGAGTCAGGTCACATCGAGGCTGGTCGTACTGGACTCGCTTGCTCTTGCAGTTGAGGCAGGCAATCCACGGACAGAGAACTCGGTCCTCGTGGGTGCAGTGTGTTCATGCCCTGACTTTCCAATCCCTGCTGAGAAGGTGCGAGAGGCACTCTTGGGACTCGTGCCCCCAACTACAAGGGATGCCAACTCAAGAGCATTTGACCTGGGCATGAATTCTGGAGCAGCTTGTCTCGGGAACTAGTGGGACTAGAGGCTCGCACTAGAGTTATTAGCTTCTCGCCACAGTTCACGTCTGAACGCGCATGTCCACAGACCGGCATTACGATACCATCATCATAGGCGGTGGACCAGCAGGCTCATCGGCGGCGCTACACCTTGCCTTCCATGAGCGGTCGGTCCTTGTCCTCGACAGGGGAACGAGCCCGATGGCCTTCCACACCAACAGCATCATGAACTTCGCTGCTGGCCCCACCTATTCAGAGGGTCGAACACTCCTCAGGCAGCTGCAGGGCCTTGCTCGATCGGCAGGAGCGCGTTTTCTGGCTGGCGATGTGGTCGAGGTCTCCGGCAGGTATCCGGAGTTCAAGGTACGTACCGACCACAGCTACAGAACGTCAGACCGAGCAGAGTACAGAGCGAAGACCCTTCTGATAGCCACGGGGACGGCAAGGAAGCATCCCAAGGTCAAGGGCCTGTGGAGAGGATGGCTACCAGTTGCAAACGTGGGCAATGCCGCCTTCTACTGTCCCGACTGCGAGGCGCCGCTGTGTAAGGGCAAGAAGGTCTTGGTCGTCAACGCGGGTACTGTAGGCAGTGCACTCCATGTTGCCAACTCACTGTCCAGATTCACCAAGGACATTGAGATTCTCATGACTGAAGATGCATACATACCGCTTGAGAGTCAGGACCTCTCTGTGCTGGATAAGTCTCCTTTCCCTTGGCACCGCGGTACAATTGCAGCAGTCGACTTTCCACGGCCGGGCCGGGTTCAGTCCGTGACACTCAACACCGGACAGAGACTGAAGGCTGAGGTCTTCTTTGTGGCGCATGTCGCCGAACCGAGGTCTCAACTTGCCCAGTCTATCGGTGTACAGGTGGACCAGAGAGGGGCCGTGCTCACAGACCATCGGGGAAAGACGAACATTGAGGGAGTCTGGGCCGCAGGTGATGTGCGTCCAATCACACAGCAGGTCGCCATGGCTGTAGGCACAGGCAACTACGCGGCTCTCATGATTAACCAGTTCCTTGGCAATGACTATGAGTCTGAACAGTCATTTGATCATCCTGACCACCGGTCTCCTCTTCACATGGATTAATCAAGACAGATACCAAACTAAACCATTATAAGAGCAGTTTAATATCGTTAAATCACGCCTGACGCAGGTGGTTGGAAATGGCGAACAAGACGACGGAGATCATTGAACTGCTGAAGAAGCAGATTGACGTGGAGAATGAAGCACTCAAGCAGATCTCGGAAGGTGAGAGCAATGCGACCGAGGCGGCAGTACGACTGGTGTACTTGGACATGCGACTCGACACTTGGAAGCACATCAAGTTCCTCGAGGGCGTTATGGAGGTGCTGTCCAATGCGCCCTGCGACGAGTGGATGGCCAAGGTGGCAAGATACACAGACAGGGTGAAGCTTGAGCGGATGTTGCGCCATATCATTGCGCAGGAGAACAGCATGGCCCGTATCTCGAGGGATGCTGCGAAGTTGATGGACGACCCGTTGGGAAAGATACTGATAGAGCATCTGAAAGAGGACGAAGAACGCCATGAGCGAGACCTTGAGAAGATAATCAAGCTGATGAAGCAGTTGCCGCTTCAGCCGAAGAAGGGGCGGCTGGGTTCAGACATACCGTGTCCAGAGGACTAGGCAGTTCACAAGAGGGTGTCACTTGAGTGCCAACACTAGCTGATGTAGATCCGAATTGTCTGTGTTGTCAGGAGTACATTGAGAGGATGGCCCCGGCCTACCGCGGTGGCTTCCTGAGACAGCAGCAAGAGTACAAGCTCGACGCTCAGGTCGTTGATAAGCTTCGACCTCTGATCGGCGACTACTCGCTGGTGGTAGTCTTCGCTGACTGGTGTGGCGATGCCCGAAAGGCTGTGCCGGTCCTTGCCCTTCTTGAGAAGGAGCTGGGCATCAAGATACGTGCTCTGGGGGGCATGACCAAGCCGCCGTACGGATCCCCCAAGCTCTGGGCAGTGCCTCCGAGCCCGGAGGAGGTTGAACGATTCGAGATAACAAGCAGTCCTACGCTGCTGGTGTTCGACCGTGAAGGACGAGAGATTGGTAGGATGAAGACACGACCGAGGATGACCTCGTCAGTGGAGGCAGAGATACTGAAGATAATCGAGGACAGCAGAAGAACCGGATAGCGCAGTGCTGCTGACTACTGCACAGTGCCAGTTACAGATGAGCCACAGCCAATATGCGCCAGTCCGAGACTCTGCCTCGGTTACACAGGAGTTCGCGACCACCTGACGATGGTCGATAGAATGGATAGATGTGTGGTGGCCAAGATGGTAAGAACCGTGTATCTGTGCGAGGAGTGCGGATTGATGTACAGTGAGAAGAAGTGGGCTGATGCGTGCGAGGAGTGGTGCAGAGTTCACAAGTCGTGTAACATCGAGATTACGAAGCACGCTGTCAACAGACCACGTCTGTCAGTTTGACTGCTGGCTGATGCTCCCGACGCATGCTAGTCCGCCAGACAGACTCCTGACGTGCAAGCATGTTCATGGGCGAGAGTATGTTGCCAGCGAGGTGCATAGATTGAACTTATCTGTTCACCTCATCTGAGTAGTAGTCGGAGTTGACAGAATGAGACTCACCGATGCGCAGAAGGAGCGCTACTCCCGCATGCTCGCATTGAACGGTTTCACTGAGGACGACATGCGTTCACTACTAGACGCACATGTCACAGTGGTGGGTGCGGGTGGTCTGGGAAGTCCCGCTCTCCGTATGTTGACTGCAATGGGTTTCGGACTCATAAGAATCATCGACCGAGATGTGGTTGAGCTTTCGAACATTCAGAGACAGACCGTATTCAATACCCGTGACATCGACAGACCTAAGGCGGAGGCTGCAGCCGACAACCTTGCTCTTCTGAATCCGGATGTTCAGTTCGACCCCGTGGTCGCGTCGCTGGATGCTGACAATGCCGAGCGACTACTTGCCGGTTCGGATGTAATTGTTGATGGACTGGACTCGTTTACCTCCAGGTACGCCGTCAACAGAGCGAGCATATCTCTAGGAATACCGTATATCTATGCTGGTGCAATCGAGAGCTATGGCAATTGCACGACCTTTGTGCCCGGTGTGACGGGATGCTTCAGGTGTCTCGTAGGAGAGCTTGAGGACCGACCAGAGCAATCGTGCGCAGCAGTGGGAGTCAGTCCAGATGTTCTGTCTCTAATTGCGTCAGTCGAGGTCAGAGAGGCTCTTCTACTGAGCACGCACCGCGAGCCGTTGCTGAAAGGGCGACTGTTTGCGGCCGACATGTCAACACTGACCATGGAAACATTCGCGATAGGTCGAGACCATAACTGCCCAGAGTGTTCGCTGAGCGGGCCACAGACGTCCCCCGAGACTGGGCGCGCTTCTGTCACTGCGATGTGTTCGGGGGCCTTCTGCATCACGCCCCGCGAGAGAACTACTGTCAACCTGGAACAGCTCTCTGAGCGGCTGAGAAAGAAGCACCGTGTGCAGCTTATGCAAGAGTCGTTGAGTGTCTTCATGGACGCGCCCCAGAAGATCACTGTCATGCGTCAGGGGATTGCGATTGCACGAGGATTCCGTACGGGTGACGAAGCTCTGAGGAAGTACTTCGAGCTGTTCGTCGATGAGTGAGGGACAGCCCTTGGCCGGAGGGCTGGTTCCGCCAAAGAGACTGCGTGGCGTTATGACTGGACTATCTTGTCTGCTATGCATATCATCGGCTGTACTCCATGGCGAGGCGCTTCAGCACTCCTACCATTGAGGCAGTGTGGCGGTCAGAGGCCTCCGAGATCAGTTCAGTCGCCAATGTCTGTGAGGTCTTGCTCCTGCGACCAATCTCAAACAGGAGGTCGGTGAGCCCGCTCGTGAACAGACGCTGAGCCATGAGCATCGGTCTCATGTTCTTGCCGAAGTCAGAATACCACGCTCTGTCATATTCCAGCAGGGCGCGTCTTGAGATCGAGTCCTGTGTGAGGCACCGGTTGACAACCACCGCAGCATGTCTCGCTGCCCTCATTGCATAGGCTATGCCTCCTCCAGTCAGAGGACTGACCATTCCAGCAGAGTCGCCCACGAGCAGGAGCCCGTCTGTCACTGCACTCGAGAGTGGTCCCCCTGTGGGAACAAGTGCGCCTCTTGCAGAGGAGATGTCCGCGCTTCTTGGTAGAAGTCCGTCGTTCATTAGCAGCCTGGTGAAGGAGAGGAATCGAGCAGGAAGGCCCTTGGCTCGCCGGGCCACGACTCCAAGACCTACGTTTACCGTGTTGCTCTTGGGAAATGCCCAGCCGTATCCGGGGAGACCTCCCACATTGGCGTAGAAGTGATATCTCCTGTCATCGCCAAACGCGCCGTCAAGGAAGTCGCTGGACACGGGTATCTCTGCCACTCTGCAGGCCGTGACCTGTGAGCTCCCCCATCGATTGTTCAGCCCACTCGCTCTTGCGCAGATACTCGCAACGCCGTCTGCCCCAATCACAACTCGTCCCCGGATCGTTCTGCCGTCTGTGAGCCCGACCTCGGTGTGGCCGGCACCAGTCTTCAGATGATGGACCGGTCTGCCAACCATGGGTTCGGCTCCCGCGCTCACTGCCTCTTCGAACAGCACGAGGTCAAACTCAGTCCTGAGTGCCACAGCCATGTCCAATCGTCCTTGGAGCACCACCCGTCGATTCGGTGAGTGAATCACACCAGTTCGGCATACGCCCTCAACGAAGTCTTGCTTCCTGCGCTCAAGATACGGGAAGTCGTGTAACAGAGTGGGTGAGAAGCCGCCTCCACATGGCTTGTCCCGTGGGAACTTCAGTCTGTCGAGTAGCGCGACCGAAGCCCCCGCTCGCGCCAAGTGTCTGGCACATGTGGCTCCGGCAGGACCGGCTCCGACAACAATGACGTCGAACATGATTGAGTCCGTCGTCGCTACCAGACGGTTCTTCATCCTGCCGGTCTCGGGACCAGCCATTGTGCTTTGGACATCGCCAATCTGCTTCTTAGTGATGTTCGCATTATGAATCATCTGCATGCATCGCTCGTTCAGTGCTCATCTGGGAATATCATTGAGAAAGCTCAGACGCTCGTTCAGATCACACTTGGTACTGGTCCTCCTCATAGCTGAGATGCCCATACTCATAGGTGCGATTGCAATTGACCAGTCTGTGGTGAGAGAGGGAGTCTACGCCGGCTTCGCGCTTGTTGAGCAGCAGACCCAAGACGACCTCGTGGCATCGCTCAATGTACTGGACGACTCTATGAAGGTCTTGGGTGAGTCCTACAGGCCTTCTCTAGAGATTGCGTTTCAAGTGTTCGTTGACGAGTATCTGCTAGCAAGCAAGAACCCCCAGCGAAGATATGGCGGTATCTCATTTCACATAGTCAAGAGCGCGCTTGAAAAGTATGGGGCCGCATCAGTGGGGAAGATAGGGTCACAGGACACACGGTGTTGGGTGCGCTCTTCGTGATTGCGTTGCCTTGCCTAGAGGAGTCCTCTTCGCGACGCCGCCAGCGATAGCCCATGGTGGAGAGTCCTCAGGGCTGCAAGAACCTCTGTGCGAGAAGATAGTACGCCTTGATGGTCAGCTCTAGGGTCCTGAGGGGTACCCTCTCGTTGTCTCCATGGGGCAGTCTGAGGATCTCACTGATCCCTATCTCCTCGGAGTGAAGTGCGAAACCGTAGCTGTTGGTCCCAAAGGCACGTCGGAAGAACCGTGAATCGGTGGCGCCTGTGAGTATCATGGGCACGAGTCTGGACGCACCTCCAGTCAGCTCCGAGACCACCTCCTGCATGATGGTCACGAGAGGCGTTTCAAGGCTGCTCATGCTTCCGGGAGAGAAGTCACCACCCTGATCGATTGGCACTCGTTCAATTGTCACATCCTGAGCAAGTTCTCCGAGAGCAGTCACGATCTGAGAGCGCACATACTCTTCGTCCTGTCCGGGCAAGATGCGGATGTCAAGGTCCACTTTGGCCCTGCCGGGAATCACGTTTGTCTTGGTACCTCCGGCGCACACGTTCGGCGAGATTGTCATCTGTGAGAGTGCGTGCAGGAATCTGGCGAGAGCTGGATTTCGCTTGGACAGCAACTTGAGGCTCAGTCCTAGTGTGTGGCTGTTGGAGACCATCAGTCGTGAGACTCTACCAACTTCCATTCCCCCAACAAGCGGCTTCAGAAACTGCGATGTCCGAGCGGGCTGGTAGGCTGCCAGTCTCTTCACTCCTTCCGCCATGCGAGTGATTGCATTAGGGACACCGAATGGCATACTGCCATGACCTTCGGTGCCCGTGAATGTCAGTCTGGTCCACGCAGTACCCTTCTCTCCATACCACAGGACTGCTCGGTCATGGGCCACAGGTTCCCCACCGGGTTCTGTGACCAGATAGTCCACCTTGACGCGCTCAGGATGATGCTTTATCATCCACAGCGCACCTGCCTCCCCCGCGCACTCCTCATCAGACACTATCAGTAGCTTTAGCGTTCCTTTCGGTCGAAACCCATCATTGTGGAGGTGCGCAAAGGCGACAGTCTGGGCGGCGACGATGTACAGCATGTCCAAAGCTCCCCGTCCCCAGACGCAGCCTTCCTCCACTACTCCCCCAAAGGGAGGATAGCGCCATCTTGACTCGTCTTGAACTGGGACGACGTCAACGTGTGCAGGACCGAGCATGAGACTTGGAGCAGACGTGTCCCCTCTTATCTCCGCTAAGAGGTTACCTCTGTTTGGAGATGACTCGAAGACCTCAGACTGTATTCCTTGTGAGTCGAGATACTTCTCTACAGTCCTGATGTTTCGCATCTCATCACCGGGTGGGTTTACACAACGGTTCCTGATCATCTCTTGAAGCAGACCAACTGCATCATCTAGCACTTCACGCACCTGGGCTCCTTGATTACGCTGCTGTAATAAAGGAATACGGAGCAGACGAGTCAGGACTGAACGTCCTCCTAATGGCATGAAGACAGGTATCTCTTGCCGTGATGCGCGCACTCGCACTGGCAGAAGACCGATGGCTGTCCGCAAGGAGGGCGGACCGCTTGGAGAGAAGACAGAGGAAGCCGGCGATACTCTTCTTTGGGTCTATTTGTCGGGGGTCTTGCGCAGCGGGCGGCTCTGTGTGGCGAAAAGCGAGATGGCCAAGTCAATGGAGCGCCCTCAGACGATAGACAGTCAGAAGGAAACGCGACCTTGCGTGTTAGCGCATTCTGTTGACATGATGGCTCAACTCAGGATGCAAGACTTGCGCACCAGAATGCTTATGTCGTGCGATATCACAGACGTGATGCATCCGAGTTGTGTGCCACGGCTGGGTCACTGAACAATCAAGGGGGACCCGGAGGACTCCATCTGCAGTCCGCAATAAGCCGTGTCGGCCGCACCGAGGGTGAACAATGGTGATGCTACGGATACGAGCAGGTCTACGCGCAGCGATAGATCAGTTCTTTTCGCTGACCGCACTGACGCCAGAGAGGAAGCGGGCCATGCACGAACTCTTGGCTGCGGCTTTCATCCTCTTCGCTGCAGCGACACTCGTGTCTGTCTGTGTACTGTACTTCGTGACACCACCCCTGATATCAGAAGCCGACTTCACTCGACTGTCTGCGATATCCATCATCGCCATGGTTGGATTCACTGTGTCGGTGTTTCTTAATCGACATGGGATGAGGCGAATGGGACCAGCATTGTTCCTCCTTGTGGTCATCCTAGTCGTGTTGCTGGGTGACAATCCGGAAGAGGTTGCAACTGGAAGGTCTCTAATCTACTTTGTAATCCCTATAATGACAGCTGGCATTCTCATCTCTCCTCGGGCCGCCTTTGGTGGCGCAGCGGCATCAGGATTGGCCGTGTCCGCCGCGGGTCTTCAGGCTGGACTCTTCCCGAGCATTCCCGCAATCACAGCCTACTTTGCGCTGGCGGTGATCATGTGGGGCTGGGGGAAGAGCCTAGAGGATGCGCTGGTGGCGCTGGGGGAAAGAGAGCAATGGTATCGCTTTCTGACGGAAAGTGCTAGGGACGCCATCATCGCTACGAGCATGGACCTGAAAACAACCTACGTGAGCCCTGCCGTGAAGTCGCTGTTTGGATACGATCCAGAAGAGGTCACGGGCCGAGCAGTGACAGACTTTGTGACCCCCGAGTCGGCTGAGCTTCTCGCTAAGGAGCTAGCAGCAACTCTGTCAGCTGACACCTCAGGGACGTACTATCAGCATGAATGGGCACCATTGGACCTTGACGCAGTCCGGCGCGATGGAAGCATCGCCCACGTGGAGGTGTCAAGAGAAGTGATGCGCGACAACGAAGGCAAGGCTGTCGGATTTCTTGCTGTCGCCCGAGACGTCTCAGAACGAATGGCTGCGAAGAAACAGCTAGAGCGGGCGTACTCTCTCGCCTCATTCTACAACAACATTCTTGCACACGATCTGTCTGCAATGCTGCAGTCGACGGTCATGGGAATCGAGCTCACGCTGACATCAAGTGCTCTCCCAAAGCACTATCGAGGACACCTCGAGGACGCTCTGGCTCAGGCCCAAGCCTGTGCGTCGCTGGTGCAGAACGTGCGTAAACACTCTCGTCTGATTGAGGAGCGTCCGCAATTGGTTCGGACCGACCCTTCTGTGGCACTGACCAGTGCGATAGAGCGGGTGAAGCGGAGCTATCCGGGAAGAGACATAGACATCCGTGTAAGCATGAAGTCTCAGAATCTCTCGGTGATGGCGGACGAGTTTCTTGAGGAGCTGCTGTTTAATCTCCTGCACAACTCAGTGAAGGCTGACACTCACTCTTCTGTCGTCATAGATGTCGCGGTGAGTAGGACGGAGCATGGTCAGGCGTTAATCACAGTAGACGACCATGGCAGCGGCATGGACGATGAAATGAAGAAGTCGGTCATGAGCGTTGAAAGCACAGGGTCTACACAACATGGACTGGGTTTGCGTCTTGTCAGTCAGATTGTTCAGAGATATGGCGGGACATTCTCCTTTGCTGACAGAGTCGCCGGGGACCACACTCAGGGCACAAGGGCTATAGTGCAGATCCCTCTGGCACCGCAGAAGGAGGTCTCTTAGGCTGAGAGCTCGACACGACGTAGGCTGGTAGTACCACTTAAGTGCTGGTCCGTCTGTTGAATTGCCCATGTCCTCTGACTCCTTCACTTCGTCTCCCGAGAATGTCTGGAGAGACCGCTACCTGGCAATACAGGGTCTCTTCTACTTTGCACAGGGTGTCGCCATGGGTGCGCTGCTGTTCTTCCCCGCATTCCTTGACACTTTGCTCATCTCTCCCTTTGAGAGAATCGTGATTCAGGCCGTGATATGGCTCCCATGGTATCTCAAGATTGCATTCGGGCTCCTCTCTGACAACTTGCCAATTGGGCGATTTGGAAGAAGAAAGCCCTATGTGTTTATGGCTGGGGTGCTTGGCATCATCGGCTGGGTCACCCTCCCCATGCACCAAGCCTTCGGCCCCCTCGTCGTCGTCTCAGGAATCCTTGCGTCCTTTGGTACAAGCATGAGCGACGCGACAATCGACGCACTTGCCGTCGACATCACACCGGCAAGACGGAGAGGGGCTATGCAGGGCGCCTCTTGGGGTTCGCGAGGAATCGGCTTCGGCATCTCCGCCATAGCCGTAGGTCTTCTTGCGGAAGGAGGTCAGTGGGTCATCATCTACTCAGTGCCCGGAGTGGTAGTCAGCTTCTCGTGCTTCCTCATCCTTCTCTTCAAGGAGAACCCACTCCCGCCAGATTTCAAACGCGTGAGCATGTCTGTGTACTCCAGTGTCTTCAGACAGAAGAACGTCCTCATCTGCTTGCTCTTTCAGCTGTTCGCGGGAGCAGGTATCGCGATTCTTGCACTCATGCAGACACTGCTTCAAGAGGGTCTTGGTTTCGACCAGATCACGATTGGGATCGTCTTTGCCTTCTTCTCCGTTGGCATGTTTCTTGGTGCGGTAGTGTTCGGTGTGCTGGGGGACAAGTTGTCAGTGAGAGTCACTCTGCCATCTCTGACAGTTGCCTATGCCATAGTGATATTGGCCATTCTGATCATGGACACCGCGAACACCACAATGGTCACAGCGTTCTTCTGCATCGTAGGAGTCGTCAATGGCGGGTACGAGGCAACGCAGATGCGAATCTCTATGGATAACTCGCCTGTCGTTGTCTCCGGGACGGTCTACAACCTCTACAACTCCGTTTCGAATGTCGGGCAGCTTGCCATTGGTGCAATCGCGATAGCAGCACTAGTAGAGGTCATCGGAGACTATCGAATAGGCTGGCAGCTTGCAATTGTCTTCCTGGTGATAGCGCTGGTCGTGGGTCTGAGACTGCTCAGGACGCAGGAGTCTGTGGACACTCCCGAGCCGGGACTCCCTCTTGCTCCCTAGTGCATGTATCGGGTCTGCCAGTGGTCATTACACTCCGCCCATCTGCAGGCCGCATCTCAGTCGTATGGGCCCACTCTCTTGTGGTCCGACCGCCCCGGAGCCATCACAGATTATGTTATATATTATAAACTAGCATATAATAACATTGGTCGGATTCAGTCCGAGGTGCGGAGACGTGGACTCATACATCTACAAGGTGTGCGTCGTTGGCGACCCAGGGGTCGGAAAGAGCGCGACCGTTCTCATGTGGTCGTCCGGGTCGTTTCACCAGGAGTATCAGCTGACTGTGGGAGTGCAGCACTTTACAAGGAGCCTCAACATATCCAGCAACGCGGGTGTCCTGAGCGTGAAACTGATTCTGTGGGACATCGGCGGACAGGCGACCTTCAAGATGATTCGGCCGATGTTCTACAAGGCTGCACGAGGGGTGGTTGTCATGTTTGACCTGACCAACAGAGCTTCCTTCGAGGGTGTCACCAACTGGATTCGAGAGGCTGACTCGAGCATTGGGCGAAGGGTGCCAATCGTTCTGGTAGGCAACAAGGCGGACCTTCCATCCCAGGTCACAATCGACGAGGTGAAGCGTCTTGCTCAACAGATTGGCGCAGTGCCTGTTGTGTCAAGCGCCAAGACAGGGTCTAATGTAGCAGACATATTCCAGATCGTGGCGGAGATGATTAGCCAAGAGAACGAGACCCTGACAACGGCTGCCGAAATGCATCCCGCTCGCACTATCAGCGCTGGAAGCTAAGTCTGGCCCATCACGCGTACTGAGTGTGCTTGGTACCATGGACGTGCACACCAGCATAGAGGTCTCGTCGAAACATCTCGCACTCAGCCCATGTCTTCGGAGGTACGCCTCTGCAGCCTGAGTCTTCCGTCACTGTGGCAGACCTGGAAGAGCAATACCAGTCCCATCATCCCGGGAGTCGCATGACTTCGATTGGTCTCTCCATTAAGTGACGAATGCTTGTGTGTCACTCACCAGTCACAATCTGGCGACAAGTTGTGTGTCTGTCCGGTGCTGCAGTAGTACGCACGACATATCTTCAAGGGAAATACTGTCAGAGATGAGTCGCACTCATGTCTGGATCAGAGCACATCGATGCACACACCCCACTCAGGTCAGTCCTTGTTTCCGACGCCTTTGCGGAACGTCTGACTGAGTGTCATTCAGGTCCGCTTCTTGTCGCCGACTTCGCCTCTGGGGAGAACCATGAAGTGCCTCTCTTCGTTGCGACGCTCCATGAGCACGTCAGATTGAATGACGGAGAATCCTCAATGCCTGTGACATATTGCCTTGATGCACACGTCCTGCGGCTTGAGAGTCTCTTCTACAAGCTCCAAGAGTCGGGAGTACTCGAGTCGTCAAGAGTTGTTGAAGCACGCTTCGAGACCATGTTGCATCAGGCAAGATTCCCGGAGGTGCAGAAGGACTACCTCACGTCCCGCGAGCATGCACTGACAGCAGTGGACACCACGATTCTGGAGTCGGGTCGTCTTACAGAAGGGGTCTTCGACATTGCGTTTCTCAACAATGACGTCCTTGGATACCTGTTCGAGTACTATGCGCATTATGCAGACGCAGAGAGAAGCCTACGTCAGATGCGCGCTACCATTGTAAGCCGCGGTCTCCTGGTAGTCACACAGCCGTGCCTCCTGTACACAATCGACAACATGGAGGTCCTGTCGGCGGCGGGTTTCAGCTACCTTGAAGGGTATGACATCGACTGGTCTAGTCGCACTGTTCGTAGGCTTGAGACTCCAAGCCACACGGAGTCGTGGGACAGAGCGAGGCATTACAGATTCTTGCTGTTTGAAGCCGTGTGATCATGGTCGAATCAGAAGGGCTTATGAGCAAGACCGCCGGGCCAGCTGGGCAAGATGAGTTCCTCGGGACCAACACCGGAATCTGGTGACCGCTCCTCTCCGCCAGTCTCAAGACTCTCGACGCGACTGGCGCAAGTGCTAGTGCTGAGGGAGAGAGCGATTGCATGTCTGGAACAACGAACGCGAGTGTGGAGAGTCATCAACTCTCTGGTCCTTGTAGCGCTGGCACTGAACATTGTGCTTGTCCTCTACGCTATGACTTCGGTCGTTGTCCGGCAGACGCTTGTCGGGGCCAGCCTCATTGACTCCACACCCGTGGGCTTCTACATATTGCCCCTCTTCATCGCACTACCATCAGTTCTCTTGGGATATCATCGCTCAAGATCAGGTCTCTTCGTTGTAGTAATACTGGTGTTGTCCGTTCTGGTCCTGTCACCGTTGACTGTGTTGGTGCACGGCTTCGTGCCGTTTGCTGTGTTGAGTATCGTTGCCATCATTGTGGTTGTGCTGACGGGCAGATTCAGACCAAAGGGGTCAGTGCGCCGTTTGGGTGTACGTGGACTGTCTTGGCTCATAGTCCTGAATCTGCTTGGATTGACGTTCCCTGTCTCCATCTACGTGATGGGTGCAGTGCCGATTGCTCAGGTCTCGTGGCAAGGGGATGGTCAAGTCTATCTCAGCGTGCCTCTCTCGGACTTCGAGTACGCCTTCGTAGACATAGCTCCATCGAGTGGACTCGTTGACGAGCTCGAGTCGGCGGGGTTTGGAGTCGACCTGAGGGTTCGCCCGTCCGATAATGTCTCATGGGGTCGGCTGGAGACCTGGCTTGCTGCCATCAACAGCAGCGCGATTCCATTTGTTGTCACGCTTGACTCCGAGCGGCAGTCGCTTGTTGATGTGAACCCGCTGCACCTTGGAAGTGACTGGCTGCTTGAGCAGATCTTTGATGCTCACACAGACTCGGTGAGTCGGCTCGGGGCAGTGCTCTCCGCTGTGAACATCGACCGTAGCCGCGGCAGTGTAAGGTTTGACATGTGTCTGTCCGAGAGCGAGTGGTCGGCGTTCATGAGCGCTGCACGGAGTGTGAGCCTGGACGGCTTCGGGCGCTTGGTCAGGTCATCCATCGAGCGCATCAATGCGACAACCATCGCAAGCCATTGGGCTGCCCTAGTCTCTCTCGCACATGGTATCGGGATGAGCTGTCAAGCTCTTGTGGAGTCTCTTGTGCTGGATGACCTGTGCGACGATGACACGCTGTTCATGACGATATGCGGAGTGACAGCAGACTCTCTGCGCAGTCTTGACTCGGTGTGTGTACACTCTTCCAGGACCAGATACTCGCTGCACATGCTCGGAGATGTGGGCGAATACCTTGCACACTCAGTGTCCCTCTCTGCTGGTCATGGTTCACCCCATGTGAACTCGTCAGGACTCGTTCTTGGTGTCGCGGGTGCCGTGACGGATCTGTTGGGGCGACCCAATCCCGTGTACGACACCCTCGAGCAGCTGGCTTCAGACGTGCTAATATCGCTTGGTAATGGTGCCCGTGAGGTCACGGTCGAGAGTCTCTCCTCTCTGAGGCTCAGCTTCGGGAACAACTCTCTGGGGAGCCTCAAGGCGCTTCTGACACCAATGGTGCAGCAGCCGGTGACATACACGTTCAGGATATACGCTCTGAGGGCAGTAATGATGGCAATCGACTCGTTCGATGTCCTCCTGCTCTAGAACGCATACTCACGATGGCTGTCTGATGTAGACCTCGAAGACACCGGACCAGATGTCACTGGTGGACTCGGTCTTTATCAGCAGATCTCCTCCAAAGTTGACGCCTGCAGGTCTTGCCGGACTCTTCTTCCAGACGTCGGAGAAGATGACAGAGTGCAGATTGTTCTGGAAGTCGCTTGTTATCGTTCTCAGATGGCTGTCGATGTATGACTCAGTTATGCCCATTCCTGCCAGGTCGGTTGTGGTTCTGAACAGCCTCTCCTCGTGCACTGCCCCCATCCGATTGTCAAAAGTGTAGCCGATTCCGCCCACAAGATGAAAAACCGAGTGCGGGACTCTGTACTCCTCGCCAGTGACAAGAATGTCTTGGTTGCTGAGAAGGATGTACTGAGGAGCAGCAACCATGAATGGTATTGAAGCTGCTTCTACCGCAACCTCGTCGAGTTTCAGGTCCACCGTGAGGAATTCCTGCAAGGTCTTCACTTTTCGGTCGAATCTGAATGGATCAAGTGTCCCAGAATGCACGACGTTGCGGGCCTTTCGAACAAGCATGTCAACGATTCGTTGCACCTTCTTGAGAAAGGCGAGTCTAGCCTCTCTTGACTCGAGCAATTCGCCTGCGGACACGACGAGACGAAGGAACTGCAGGCCCCCGGCATCAGACAGAAGGGTCCTGCTCAGATAGGATTCACCGCCCGCCTCGAGGAAGCCCTCCTTCTTGGCGACCGCCTCCGGAATAGGTCCGTTGACGTAGACCTGTTTCATGTTCTTGTCTTTCTTGGCCTTGAAAAACAACCCAACGTCGAGTCCAGCGTGAGGCATGTCGGTCAATTGTCTAACAAAGGGGCCGTCGGGCACGATCTCCTTGGCCTTCGCCCGTGCATAGACTTGACTGTACTTTGAGAACAGATCCGCTTTGGACATGGGTAGCCCAGCCTTGCTGACTCAGTACTCTCTCCTGTTATTATCTCTTCTCTTCACGAGGACTCTGTTGCATAATTCACGGTCGAGGGGGAGAAGCCCGTCGAATCGACCGCCGCTCTTCTGGGCGGAGCTCGCTCTCGTGTGTGCGACCATCCATTACATCTTGTTTGGGAAGGGTCTGTGTGTCGATCCTCTTGAGCGAACCTTGGACCCGTGAGTAGTGACGTGGTCTTGACAGTCCGAGTCGCGACAGGACTGTCGGGTTGAGTCTGAGTTGCGCGACGAACTGGCGATGGCGCAGACCGGAGTCGAACTTGAGGGTGAGGAGGACCGCAAGGGAGGGTCCACAGTGGGAACTCCGTGGGTCTGCCCAACGACCTCCTCTGAGACCGAATGGTATTCCCAAGCCAAATATGCACGTCAAGCATGAATAGCTGATGACGAGCTCTGGTTGTGTCGTACACTCTATTGTACTCCATACGTGGACGTCACGACCGGACCGTCCTATGCCTCTGAGTGTTACACTAACGACCTTTTCAACGGGGCCACGGTAGTCAGAAGACATATAAGGAGGCGCTAGCAACCGGCGTACAGGGATAGAGTTTCCATGGTCCGAAGGGGTAGATTCACATCTCGGTTCGGACGTAGCATCATTGCTGTGCTTGTGTGCTTCATCTTCACTCTATCGTCCCCCGGCTTAGAGTCAGGCCCTGCGACGGCCGGCCAGTTGGAAGACACCGGCGGGGCCACAGTCGCCACGGAGGGGGGGGGGGAAGGGTGGATGGACTTGCCCCGTTCCAGTCGGTACACGAGGAGTCAGACACTGCACCGGCCGACATCGAGGCGATGAGACCATCAGCGATTGAGAGGGCTGTGCGCGAGTATGTTGAGACCGAGTGGAACACCCAGACCTCTGAGTCACTGGAGGCAGTCAGGAACAACAGCACTGCCAGGTCACCGGAGGAGACTCTGGACACGGTACCCGACAGCTCGGGTCCGAGGGGGGCGGACACCTCAGGCAACGACACGGTAGCCACGGAGGGCATGGTACTCACGTCGGGTCCAGGCACAGGCACTGTGCTCTATGAGGACGCCTGCGACTCTGCATCGGGGTGGACACCAGTGGACGCATCGTGGGGCGGACAACTCCCCATGACCAAGCTACAGACGGGCATCAGCCTGCTGGTTGATGCAGGACGGTACAAGAGCGGCAGCATCCCGTCTGATCCTGCATTCTCACACGGTCCGATGTGGACCAAGCAGCTTGCAAGTCCTTCGTGGTTTCATGAGGGACTGGACCTCGAGGTGTCACTACAACACCAGTATGTATACGGAAAGATGGGGGACGTGGGAGTCGTCGTCTACGACTACTACAAGAACATCGTCTTCCAGGCCTACGTGGTGGACGCATGGTACGGTACCCGTAGCGATGTGTTTGTCCTGTACAGAATGTCTCCGTTCAATGGTGGCTGGACATACTCGAACTATGTCACTATGAGCGGGAGCTGGAGCGGCACAGTCCGAGTCTGGTATGACCGGGCGCAAGATGCGGTCAAGGCCACAGTCCTTGGTGTCTCGTTCGTGCTCCGTACGGACCCCATTGAGGCCGAGCTGAGCAGGTTAGCGGCCTATGTGGCCGTCTACTTTGCCAACAAAGAGTCATACAACTACGACTCGAAGTTCATCGACCACATCAAGACGACGGAGGACACGTCACCTGAGACAGCGTATCCCGCTGAGCCTCTGAGCCCAGCGATGGAAGGACACTGGTTCCCGAGACAGGGGTATTCCAGACTGTACTTCGCTGTGTATCAGCCATACACTGACTACTACTTTAACCTCTGGATTCGGGTCAAGGTGGATCAGGACACGTTCAACCGGAGGATGAAGGTCCTTGTTGATGGAGTGGAGTATTACTCGGGCACGATTCTCAAGTCCACTGGGTTCGACGGTGCAGTGTCCGTGTTGGGAGGTGGCACAAGAAGAGTGGTCATCCAGATTGACTGGGGCGACTATGTGGAGAAGGGGTGGAAGCTCGAATACTTCTGTGCCAAGCGTGTTAACGGCGAACCACTGAGCATGGTCGGGGAGTACTTTCCGCAGCTCAACCCCTCCAGACTCGCCTACAGAGCGGTATCGGGAACCGACACCAGGACAAGCATCAAGATGGAGGCGGACCAGGACCCATATCCCCGAGACCTCACCGTCTACGTCGATGGCGTGGTGAAGTCCTCCATGACCGGGGTCGCCTTCGCCTACGAGGTGAATCTGGGCGACTACCCTGACGGGTCGGTACACGAGGTCGTTCTTCAGCTGACCTACGGCGGTTATGCTGAGTGGGGCAAGATACTCAGCATCAATCGTGTACACCGGTTCAGAGGCGCCGTGGAGATCGACTACATGGAGGGGCATTGTCCGACGCAGGAGGACCTCGATGTGTTAGAAGCATACTACGTGAACATGTACTATGACAGGGTGGAGTTCCATTTGGACGACCAGATTCCATTTCTTGATTGTTTCCACACGGATTACGGACCAGACTACGACTTCCTCGTACAGTATCGTGACCATGACACTACCAGTGACTTGAAGTGGGAGTGGATGGTCTTCTGCAACCTTGTTGCAATCCCGCGCCCCGTATCTGGATATGAACTAGTCGGTGGTGCTCACTATTATGAGAACAAGGGGATATTCATTGGTGACTCCTCACTCATGGAGGAAGCTGTCGTTCTCTCCACCCTATTCTGCATGAATCCACTGGTCTGGGCACCATACTTCCTTACTGCTTGCAGGCGGGTCACGATGATGCACGAGTATGGACATCATATATGGATAGTGGACGTCAACTCAGCGTTCTCTGAGATCTACTGTCCGGATATGTCGTGTACGATGGCTCTAGGGTATGAACGCCTTCTGTTTAATCCGTTCTCCTGCACGTATCCATACTACTGCGAGCATCACTGGTCGATGCGTAGATGGCCGGGATGGTGACATGCTCATGTATGCAGATTCCTATACGCATCACCCATTCTTGCTCGTCGGGGGATACGCCTCGCTCGCATGCCTTGTCCTATGGCTTCTGCTGCGGGGCAAGACCTCTCGAGTCCGCCTAGTTGTCTACATGTCCGGTGCAATCATCCTGTCTACTAGTGGAAGCCTGATAGTCATGTACAGACTCCGAGACCTAATCGTTCTTAGTCCAATGATTCCTGTGCTGGCCCTGTATGTCTTCTTCGCAGTCTGGTCTGCGTTTCGATATAGACCGGACGGGACAGTGGACACAGACACACTGGCCAGCGGCCGGCACATACGCGCGTTCTTCGAAGTGGCAGTCTTGTATCTCGTGTGGAATGTGCTCTTCGTTGCTCTCACATGGCAATCGACAGTCTACGACATGGTCAGCCTCTTTGCGGTCCTGATAGGGCGACTACTCCTTGAGGTCTGGATGCAGAGGAGGAAGCCGACGACATAGGGATTCAAGTTCTGGCTTCTGCAACAGACTCCTTCACGAGTGCCTGCATAGAAGGGCCCCTCACTGAATGGGCGATGTGTGAGGGGGCCTGTCCGAAACCGGAATGGCCCGGACAAGGTGCACGAAGCACAGGCAGAGGGGAGGTAGACGGTAGAAAGGCCTGTTCAAGCCGCCTGAACACCGGTCCTCGTCGATGTCATGCCGACACCTGCAGGGAAGAATGAGGCGTAGGAGAGTCTCATTTCATACCTCCCCATCATCGAGGAAACGCTATGGATGCCCGGGACCAGTCGGCCGTCCTCGAACCGGACTGACTTATCACTCGCGTCGAGCCTTGGAATATGGAAGGCGTCGACGAGTTCACGGGCGAGAGAGTGGACCTCCCCGATTCGCTATTTGTACGCCTCCTGAGTGCCACAGGTGAGGAGGACACTGAGGACGAGCAGGAAACCGGTAACACTCCTCAACCAAGCAGGTCGCCTCCGAAGCATCATTTGCCCGCTGATCTACCATGTTTCGTCCTCACCCGGACCGCGTGGACCAGCCAGCACTGAGTCGGTGTTCACAAGGACGTGGACGTAGAGAGCGTGGGACGACCTCTTCCTGCGACGATTCATGCGGACCTCGGTCCACACTCCTCCCGACTGGTAAGACAACCTCGTGGCGTCCACGGCGACATCGCGTTGAGGAGGTAGCTGGCTCACAAGTCATCTGCACAGAGCGTGGAGAAGAGAGGTGTCGACATGACGGAGTGCCTCGTGGAGCCTCGAGTCGCTCGGTGGACGAGGCAGACCTAGGCAGAGAGAATGTTGGGAGTGAGTCTGAACAGAGCTGTGAACTGCCGGTAGCTGGAGAATGCCCAAGCGTATGATACTGAACCATTACAAACCTTACATTGGTCCGGCAGTCGATGCATGTCAATGAATGATTGTTGACTGTCGTCTTCGGTGTGATGTGTTGTGGGGAACGCAGGAACACCACACCGTTCCTTTTGCACCGATTATGAGCAGACGTCGATGAGATGTGGTCGTCCCGCAGTCTACCGTAGTCACAGGGGAACGAGGCAGCTGGACTCTCGACTTGCCGAGTTGTTACACTTGCTCCTTCTTAGTAGAGATCTTCATGAGGTATCGTGCTTGATGCGGCCTGACCAACGAAGCGTTTCCGCAACCTATTAAAGACAGCTGGCTGGCCATCCTTGTCTCAGGCAGGTCACATAGTGAGTCATGCATCTGCTGAGACGGACGGTGTGATGAATGGACCGTAGACGAAAGGGCGTGGCGTGCACTCTGATTGGTGCTGCACTCTTTCTCTTTTCCCTTGTATTTGTCTTGCCCGTACCTGAGCTCTATCTGGGGTCTCTTGTGACGATGTTCATCGGCGTGGTCCTGATTGGTATAGGTGGCGCCGTCGCAAAGGGTCTTGACTATGGCTTGGACGAGTCCGTTCCGAAGTGCTACTACTGCGGCGGGACTGGGAGGATAGAAGGCATTGACCGTCCGGAGTCCTGTCCCAGATGCGGGGGAACCGGTCTTGGCAGGCCAGATGACCGTCCCTGAGATGTCTTGCAGGATGGTTCGCCGTCCTCTCTCTTCCGTAGCTGCTAGAGGGCAGGCATTCTTCATGACACATGGGGGAGCCAGAACACTCATATCGGTGTCTTTCTGGCTGATAGTGGCAACCCCTGTGACTCTTCTGTTCGAGCGAGTCAGACAGGAGTGTCCGACACTTGCTACCGACCCACACGCGGGTGACCAATGATGCGACCTCTAGTGATTGGGCATCGTGGTGCTCCTCGGCAGGCACCAGAGAACACCATTAGAAGCTTTGAAACAGCATATAGTGCTGGAGCGGACTGGGTCGAGCTGGACGTTCAGCAGACGTCAGATGGTCGTCTTGTGTGCATACACGACTATGATCTCACGAGGCTGTGTGGAGTCGAGGTTCAGGTCGCGGAGACCGACTATGCGGAGCTGTCCAAATACGACATTGGAAGCGGTGAGCGCGTGCCACTCCTTTCACAGGTGTTGGACCTCTGCACGGGAGCACGAGGGGTGAATGTCGAGCTCAAAGTGCCAGGGGTAGAGATAGAGGTGGCGGAGCTCTTGCGAGAGAGAGGTCTGGTGAAACGATCCATCGTGTCGTCATTCTTCCATGCGGCGTTAGTGACCATGCATGAAGTGGCGCCTGAGGTCAAGACGGCAATCCTGTATAACAGCCCCATGGAGGACCCGGTAGAGGCCGCTTTGAGAGTTCACGCGTCAGCAGTCAATCCTCCTGTTGATACACTGGACAGGCGCCTCGTGGACCGTGCTCATGAACGTGGACTCAGAGTCTATCCATGGACTGTGAACGATGAGGCAGGGATGCTGCGCCTCGTCTCGTGGGGTACAGATGGAATCATCACGGATGTCCCTGATGTTTGTGCCAGGGCTGTGAGAGCGCCGTAGTCTGATCCGTCGGACTTCCTACAGTGTTCAGACACGCAGGTGGCGACGTACCATTCGTTACGATGATCTGTTCCCGGACGGGACGAAGAGCGCATTGGAATCGATGATGGTCCCTGTAGTGTTGGTTCTTGTCTTCAGATTCTGCAATCGTGACTGCCTTCGGTTTGTGGCTCTCAGGTGCTGCCCAGCGACTTCAAGAAGCTGAGTATCCTCGGGTAGACCTGATGCCTGATAGGGTTAGCAGCAGCTGCCCAGAAGTCGGACAATCTTGGACATCACTGCGTGGTGCATATACACCTCCGTGCGGGAACGGAGAGCTCGAGGTCAGCTCGACACCTCATGAGACCTCTTCTCGAGGAGTGACCCCAGTGCCGATTCCTGGGAGTGACAAGACT